>JBJFHC010000001.1:0-1691 GCA_051893275.1 Erysipelotrichaceae bacterium
AAGATTTCAATAGAAGAGGCAGCTCATGACTGTGGTTTGACCCTTGAAGAATTCCTCAAAAAGAAAGAGGGATATGAAAGTTCAGCCTTAGCTTAATTGATAATTATGCTTTTAAAGAAATTTTTCGAATTAACATGATCTATACAATTTCATAAAGTATCTGGCAGAACAGATACTTTTTTGTTGACTCTCCCTTTAAGGAATGCCTTAGCATAATTTTCAGGAGGATATATATGAACACAGGTATAGAAGTAAATAATCTATCCAAGTCATTCAAAAACAGAAAAGCAGTAGACAATCTCTCATTGAAAGTTCATAAAGGCGAAGTATTCGGATTGCTTGGACATAATGGAGCCGGTAAAAGCACAACAATCGATCTGATTCTGGGATTAAAGAAAGCCGATGAAGGACATACAGAAATACTGGGATTAGAACCATCGAAATACCGTAAAGAAATATTTGAAAAAGTTGGTGTACAGTTGCAGTCCAGCTCTTACCAGAATCAGATAAAAGTTAATGAACTATGCATACAGATGTCCTACTTATGCAAAAATCCGCAGGACTATCATAAACTACTACATTTATTTAAACTGGAAAGTCTTGAAAAAACCGAAGTAAACAAACTGTCTGGTGGAGAAAAACAGAAACTGTCAATTGTGCTGGCATTAATTAACAATCCAGAAATAATCTTTCTTGATGAACTGACTACCGGTCTAGATGCGGCTGCCAGAAGAGACATCCGGAAATACCTTAAAGAACTTAAATCAAAAGGAACAACCATCTTCCTTACAACCCACTATATGGAAGAAGCTGAAATATTATGCGACAGGATTTTCATCATCAAAGAAGGAAAGAAGATTATTGAAGGAACTGTAGAAGAAATTATAAAACAGAGCCCTTATGACAATCTTGAAGAAGCATATCTATACTATATGGAGGATTATCATGAATAGATTTCTAAAACTATATTTCATAGAACAGAAACTGGCTTTCAGGTCTGGTGAAATCATGCTGTTTGGAATATTGATGCCAGCTGGCATACTCTTGCTTATTGCAGCCATAACTGGCAATAAAGATGCAACTTCTGGCATGACTTTCCTGGAAAGTTCCTTTGCATCACTTATTACGGTAGGCATCTGTGCTACAGCTTTCATGGGCTTGCCAATCACCATCGTTGATTATCGTGAAAAGAAAATACTTAAACATTTCTTTACAACACCCTGTTCACCACTGTGGATTCTGTTAAGTACTGTATTATGCTGTACAGTCTCAGCTGTGCTTTCAGCTTTAACAATCACTTTAATATCAGCTCTGTTTCTTGGCTACACAATGAAAGGTAATATTATTATCTTCATTGCCTCCTGGTTCTTAGTGCTGCTTTCAATGTATTCGATTGGAATGTTGATGGCAAGCCTATGCAAAACTATTAAACAGACAAATATCGTTACATCCCTGGTATACTTTCCAATGCTGTTTCTGTCAGGCGCCACAATACCATTTGAGATATTCCCTGCGCCACTGCAGAAAGTAGCAAATTTTCTCCCCTTAGCCCAGGGAATTAAGCTTTTAAAAACCGTGTCAACAAACCTGACAGCAGAAAATGTCCTTTACATAGTTATTCTGCTTGTGGGTATTACAGTAATCTGTACTCTGTTATCTATCAAATCATTTAAATGGGAGTAAGAATCTCC
>JBJFHC010000002.1:0-1686 GCA_051893275.1 Erysipelotrichaceae bacterium
AATATGAATGTTGAAAAAAACGTAGCCTTTGGTTTAAAGAACCGTAAGCTGCCTAAGGAAGAAATAGCTGAAAAAACTGATAAGTTTTTAAAGCTTATGAAAATCGATGAGTATCGTGACCGAATGCCTGAAAGACTTTCGGGTGGTCAGCAGCAGCGTGTAGCTTTAGCCAGAGCTCTGGCTATTACACCTGATGTTCTTCTGATGGATGAGCCTTTAAGTAATCTGGATGCCAAACTTAGAATTGAGATGCGTACAGTTATTAAGGAAATTCAGAATAATGTTGGTATTACTACTGTTTATGTAACTCACGATCAGGAAGAGGCTATGGCGGTAAGTGATCGAATCGCGGTTATGAATCATGGTGACATTCAGCAGATTGGAACACCAAAGGTTCTCTATCAAAGACCTGCCAATCTGTTTGTTGCGACATTTATCGGTCATACCAATGTGCTTGATGGTGAGATTAAGATTAAAAACGGTAAAGCTTATCTGAATCTTGCCGGCGGCTATGAAGTTGAAGTGGATACTATCAGAGATGATGAAATGAAAGCCCAGAAAGTAAAGGCTTCTATCCGACCAGAAGAGCTGGTTGTTGATGCAAAGGGAGACGATGGCCTTAAGGCTACGGTTGACGATGCAGTATTCTTAGGTTTAAATACGCATTATTTTGTTCATCTGGTGGATGGCGAGAAGCTTGAAATTATCCAGGAATCACAGATTGATTCAATGATAGAAAAAGGTACTGATATTCGTCTGAAGATTAAAACTGAGAAGATTAATATTTTTGATGAGACTGGTGATCATAATCTGGTTAAGGGCGTTGTCAACGACTATGATGTCTATAAGGAATAGTTTATGAATAAGGCAGCAAATAAGTATTTCGATGTCTGGAAACTGGTATCGATATTCATTTTGTGTTTATATGGTCTGTTTCTGGTCTATCCTTTATTTAAGCTTTTATATAATGCGTTTTTTGCGGGTGGCGAGTTTACTTTAGAGTATTTTCAGTCTTTCTTTTCGCAGAAGTATTATGTTAAATCTATTTTTAATTCGCTGAAGGTTTCAGTGTGTGCCACCGCCTTAAGTCTGGCTATTGGTATACCTCTGGCTTATTTTTATCAGATGTATGAGATTAAGGGTAAGACACTGTTACAGGTATTGATTATTTTATGTTCAATGTCTGCACCTTTTATCGGTGCCTATTCCTGGATTATGCTGCTTGGAAGAAGCGGTGTAATTACTAAGTTTATTGAGAGCATTATACCAATAAGAATGCCGAATATTTATGGTTTTAATGGTATTCTGCTGGTGCTTTCTCTGCAGCTTTTCCCACTGGTATTCTTATATGTATCAGGAGCTTTAAAGAATATTGATAATTCTCTTTTAGAAGCAGCTGAGAATATGGGCTGCAGTGGCTTTAAGCGTTTCTTTAAGATAGTAATACCTCTATGTATGCCAACAATTATTGCGGCAGCTCTGATGGTATTTATGCGTGCATTTGCGGATTTTGGCACACCATTATTAATTGGTGAAGGATATCAGACTTTCCCGGTAATTATCTATAACTCCTATTTTGCGGAAACGGGTGGTGACCATAATTTTGGCGCAGCTATTTCGGTTATTGCGATAGTGATAACCGCCATTATTTTCCTGATTCAGAAATATATAAACGGTAAGTTTACA
>JBJFHC010000003.1:0-6386 GCA_051893275.1 Erysipelotrichaceae bacterium
CGTCCACCACCGGATAGCTCCTGAACCTGGTCTGCAGCAGTTTGCGTGAAACATCTTCCATATATTCATTTTCATTGATTGATACAATATTCCGGCTCATCAGCAAAGACACCGGTATGGATTCATGAATAAGTTCCAGAACATCTTCAATTGACATTTTGGTCTTGATTAAAGAAATATCCTTACTTTTGACAACCATGGAAAGAATATCATCAATTTCATTGGATGCATAAATAATCAAAGCCGGATTTTCATGAATACAGTCCAGAACCATCATCTCAGAATTTACCAGGACAATGGCATTTTCATATTCACTTTTTAAATGCTGCTGATTATAGACAAATACTTTACCATTAGATACTCTGTCCGATTTATTCACAATAATGCCGCCACAGTCTCTGGCAAAGGCATTGATATCCGAAGCAGTCAGAAGCTCCTCTTTAGAGGACTTGTTCATCATTCGAATCGACAGCATATCACTGGATGAAATAATGCCGATCAGTCTCTCGTCATCATCAACCACGCATAGCGTCCTTGAATTATTGGACATGGCCTTATTGATAGCTTCATTACAGGTTGTATTTTCTTTAACTGTTACCGCATTATCCAGAGCTATTTCTTTTACCCGGCTTCGGGCATCATCGATATACATTGGTGCCTCAATATCAAAATATTTGGTCGCAAACTTGGTTTCCTCACTTAAAGGACCAAGACGGCAGGCTACAGCTTCTTCACCCCTGGCTTTTTTAAGCGCAGCATAGGATAATGCTGAAGAAATTGAATCCGTATCGGGATTTTTATGGCCAATTATATACTGCATATTAACCCCATATATATCTTTAAGACAAACTCAGATATCTCATCCGGAAACTCAAACTGTGAGGTATGAAGCTGTGGGTAGTCTTCTCCATCGCCTACGCCAAAGAAAGCACCTTTGCATACTCTAAGGTAGAAGCCAAAATCCTCGCTCCATCTAAAAGGTTCTGCTGGTCTTATTACTTCAAAATGATTCTTAACGGCAATATCTTCAATACCATCTACCAGATTTGGATCATTGACGGTAGCGGAAAATACATCATGTGTTTTATATTCAAATTCAATTCCTGCATCTTCGCAAAGCTCTGAAGCCTTGCTGATTATTGACTCAACCAGCTTATTAAAACTGTCCTGTCTTTCCGCTCTGGCGGTAAGATAAAGACTTCCATCCCCGGCACTAACCCCAAAAGACATGGACCCAATACTGGCCCCAACCACGGTCACAAAATACAGATCATCTTTCGCATATGATTTTAAAGTATTCACATATTCTATCATCTGTGCAATCACTTTATCAGGATTATTGCCGGATTCAGGATAGGCAGCATGTGACTGTTTTCCCTTAAATGTTAAAGAAAGTCCTTCAGAGGCACAGGCAAAGGTACCGCTTCTTAAAATAACTGCTCCTTTTCTGAATTTAGGAATCGAGTGAAAACCATATATTTCATCTATGCCTTCTTCGATGAGCAGTTCCCTGACCATCAGTGCTCCCTTACCGGTTTCCTCGGCCGGCTGGAAGATAAAATAGATATCTTTATTGGGTCTTTTTTCATTTATATAATAGGCAAAAGACAGCAGTGTAGCTGTATGGCCGTCATGTCCACAATAATGATGGGCACATCCATCTTCCCCTCTTACGGCATCAATATCCGCTCTAAAGGCAATCCTGCCAGAAGGGTTTTCGGCCTTGTATAAGGCATAGAACCATTCACCCTTATAGATTACTCTTATTGAATGGAGACTGCTTAAATATGATGTAATGATTCTTTTTGTTTTTACTTCGCATCCTGAAAGCTCAGGAACCTCATGCAATAGCTTCCTGATCTTTTTTTCTTCATTAAGAACTGTACTTATTTCCATAAAATTATTCCTCATCTTAATTAAGCAATTATTCGCTTTTAAAATCAAGATGAAAAATAATTTATACAAAAGAATCAATTTTGTCTTTCCAAATTGTCCAAATCTTAAATAATGTCCTCAATCACAAAAGATAAACAGCCGCTTCGATAACTGTCTTTTCTTAAGGAACCGATAAAATAAGCTCCATCCACATTTTTCATCGCTTCATTGAAACAGATAGCTGATACCCTGCCGGAAACAGTATATTTAGGATATCTGTTTGAAATTATGAATTTGCGATAGCCTCTGTTTTCGATCGCCATCAAAGGAAGCTTGAAGCCATTTCCAAAAGGCTCAAGGCTTTCAATAAGTCTGATACTGTCCTCACTTAACAGATTATTATCAAGGACAAGTACTTCTTTTTTTACATCATCCTCAAACATGAGTTTTAATGTAAAGTCCTTAAAGTTTCTTAGATTATCAAGCTTTATGCTCATCCCGATTGCGCAGTTATGACCGCCGAATGCCTCATATCCATCATATTCCTTCAGCTTTTCATATAAATTAAAACCCTCAGGTGCCCTTCCTGAACCCTTGCATATTCCATTTTCAATATTCAGTACAATAAAAGGACGATTAAAACTGCTGAGAAGCTTATTGGCGATCAGCCCGCAAAGGCCTTCTCGGAAAGCTTTTGAGGCAATAACCGAGATATTCGAATTATCCATTATTCTTAAAGCCTCATCATACATAAGTTTTGTTTCCTGTTTTCGTTTACTGTTTAGGCAATTGATTTTCTCAATATATGTTCTGGCATATTCTGCATCATTAAAGAATCTAATAAGCAGATTGGGATTGCCTTCTGGTTCCATGCGGGATACAGCATTGATTTTGGGAATGATGTTGAAAGAAATATCCTGGTAGCTGATAGTCTTGCCATCATTTAAAAGCTTCATGCATTCCTGATTATTGATTACTTTTAACATTTCATTGAGCAGATAACGGTTAAAGCCCAGTACCGGCATCATATCTGAAAGAATGGCTGAGGCACCAAGAACCAGAGAAAGCTCATCCTCATAAACAGTTCTGGATAGAATGAAACAAAGACCTGCAGCTGAAAGACTGCTGTATTTTTCTTCTACCAGGCGATCATGGATTATCAGATTGGCATCAGGCAGTCTGCTGTATTCGTGATGGTCAATAATCAGTACGTCAATATTGTTTTCTCTGGCTTTATTTATGCATTCCGTGGCAATTATGCCATTATCCAGAAGAATAATGGTATCAAAATGATAATTGATGGCTTTATCTATAATACTCTTATTAACACCATAGCCCTCTTTAATACGGCTGGGAATATAGTGGTTGCTGTTAATACCAAGATGGTTCAATAGCCTTTTCATAATCACGGTGGCTGATATGCCATCAAAGTCATAGTCGCCTATCAGCAGATATTTATTATTTCGATGTGTTAAAAGATAATCTCTGAAATTAAGAAAAACCTCATCTTTTACGACAAGGTCATAGTCACATTTAAGATCATCAATATTTAAGCCATTATAGTCAAGTATGGCCTGCTTAAGGTCCATACATTTCCTGAATTCATAATTCATTAAAACAACCCGATAATTAAACCAATAATTGACAGTGCAAGCTGAAGCAGATAGAACATGCCTACTACCTTAGTTTCCTTCATGCCCTTTAATGTGAAGGCATAGTGAATTGGCGTATAGGAGAATACTCTTTTATGAAACAGACGTACCGAAATCTGCTGCAGACAGACACAGAACATTTCTATTACAAAAACCCCGCCAATGACAAATAAAGCTACTTCACATTCCAACATTATTGCCGAAGCGGTGAATAATGCCCCTAAGGCTAAAGATCCGGAATCTCCCATAAATATTTTAGCCGGATGATGGTTAAAGACAAGATAGCCGATTAAGCCACCCAGTACTGAGAAGATAAGAATAACCAAAGAATAATAGCCCTTAATAAACGCAATAACCAATAAAGGAATAAGCGCAATAAAACTTACTCCGGCGCATAAGCCATCCATGCCATCAGTAAAATTGACCGCATTGGCTTCAGCCATATATAGAAGAATCATAAATGGCACAAAAATAAACCATGGTACACTTACATCAATATCTGTAAATGGAATATGAATATCTAAAGGTATATATTTTCGAAATACCACATAGATAATAAGCACAAAAACAAACTCCATAATCAGTCTGGTCTTTGGTGATAAACCCTCATTATTGCCTCTTAGAATAATCAGCATATCATCAAGAAAACCAACAAGACAGAAAAGAAGATAGGAACAGACAACCATCAGTACACTCATATTAAAGCGGTTTGGACCATTGACTATAAAATAAATAAGCACCGGTACAAGCACAAAAATAAGGCCGCCCATAATTGGTGTTTTCTGTTTATTCTTATATTCATCAAGCGCATATTCACTTACAGACTGCGCAATGTGATGATTTTTTAACATCTGGATATAAAACGGCATTACCAGGCAGGTCAAAGCGAGTGACAGTACAAAGCCCAGTATCGCAACAAAATAAAAATCTTTCATAATTCCCTCTAATATTTACTAAAAAATAATATCAAATAATTAATTCTATTTAAAGTTTTTCTTCTCTATTTAAAAGCCAGGCCATAATCAAAATAATACACAATGGAAATATGCCGGCTGCGAAGATACCGGCTTTAAGATTATCATCAAAGAAGCCAGACACAAAACCAACCAGAGTTGGGCCAAGTGTACAGCCCACATCCCCCGCCAGTGCCATAAACGCAAAAGAGGCGGTATTGACCGACAGATATTTAGAAGCCAGAGAATAAGTGCCAGGCCATAATACCCCAACCGCAAAGCCACATAGCATAAAGCCGGCTAGAGAAAAATAAGCATTTACTGAAAATATCGCCATTCCATAAGATATAAGACACAGTATTCCGCTTAATGCCATAAAGTACTCAAGTTTAAACTTATGGGCATACCTGGAATGCAGAAATCTGGACAGAGCCATAAAAAAGGCAAAGCCGCCCGGACCCAGAAGATCACCGACAGTCTTGGAAACATGCAGCTGGTCTTCCAGAAAGAAAGAGGCCCACTGGCTCATAGCCATCTCGCTGCAGCCGGAAGCCATCATCAGCACCATAAACAGCCCTAGAAGCTTTGAGCTGTGGCTTTTTTCTGTTTCATTATCTTCTTCTTTAAGCTGATATACTGGTACATATAGATAGTAAAAAGCGTTGATAAATGGTATTAAGGCAAATAGAACTGCCAGAAAACGCCATGAGGCTGTACCAAAAATATTAAAGAATACAGCGGTAATAATAATTACCCCGATATGACCAAAACAGTAGAAAGAATGCAGCCGGCTCATTCTGGCTTCCTTATTGTCTAATGGAAGAGCCTCAACAATTGGTGAAACCAGTACTTCAATTAAGCCACCGCCTGCTGCATATATCATAACCGAAATCAGTATCGCAATATAGCTGTCAATTAAGTTTGGCAATACCGTAAGCAGCACAAGGCCCAGGGCTGACAAAAGATGGGCTATGACTATTACTTTGCGATACCCCACTTTATCAATAAAGAGAGTTGAAAGATAATCCAGCGCCAGCTGTATCAGGAAATTGGCGGTAATAATAAAGGTAAGCTGACTTAGGCTTAAACCAAACTCTTTTTCAAAGATCACAAAACATAAAGGGGCAAAGTTATTCACAATGCCCTGAGTGATATATCCTAAATATGACGCATAAAGCGTATGTTTAATATTCTTTAAAGCCATGTATGCTATTCTAGCAAGACTTTCACTAAAAGGCAAATAATGACTACATTCCAAGCAGTTCTATAACTCTTCTCTGCAACTGTTTTTCAATTATTCTTAAACGTTTTGCAGGGAGATTGTAGTTTTTATCTCTTTCAAATTTAAAACCAATCATTTTTCTTAGCTGTTCCCTTTGCCTTCCCGATATAAATTCCTTAACAATGTTTTCAAAAGGCACACCATAGGCAGAGCTTCTGGTTTTGGCATATTCTTCTATATTTTCAAGCTTTTCAGAAGTTGCATAATTAAAAAGCGATAAGCCATTATCAAATATTGGCGCAAATGAACAAGGCATATTGGTTTTGTTTTCTACAATCAGTCCAAAATTGCCAAAATGGCGGTCTTCATTGTAGATTAAGGCATCAAATATAATCATATCGGAAAATTCATCATAATAATCATTACCAAGACTTCTAATATAATCGGCAACAGTCCTGAGAGAATAGTCTTTCACAAAACGATAAATTGGAACATAGGAATGATCTATATCTGTAAACAGTTCACACACTGAGCAGATGCATCCCTTCCATTTAGCCAGAGAATAATCAACATGATTCAATCCCATTTTTCTGGCTATCTGGCTGGCATAATACTCTGAATATGGTTCATTCCCAGCATTTGAAGCCCCGCTTGTCCCACCTTTGTAAAGCAGAATCTTTCCAT
>JBJFHC010000004.1:0-1679 GCA_051893275.1 Erysipelotrichaceae bacterium
TTCCTCAGGATGTTGCGGACAAGACTATTGCCAAGTATCTGGAAGCTTATAAGCTGTTAACGGGTAAAGAGCTATAAATTCATACTCTTAAGTATCAAAGAATAGTAAAAATAGAGTCATTACCAGGACTTAAAGATTTTACGTTGTAGCCTTTTTTTCTATCGAAAGCTTTGGATTAATATTATTTATGCATATAATGCGCATAATATGGTCATAATAAGCAGAAAATGTTATAATTAATATGAAATGGAGGTGTTATAATGGCCAAATCTAGTACAAACCTGAGTCTTGACTCCGATTTAAAGAAAGCTTCAATTGAACTGTTTTCAGATCTCGGACTTGATTTATCAAGCGCTGTTACTCTTTTCTTAAAACAGTCACTTCGTGTACAGGGTCTTCCTTTTGCGGTTACAAGAGTTAATCCAAACGCGGAAACCGCTGCAGCAATGAATGAGTATTTTGAGATGAAAGCTCATCCTGAAAAGTACAAGAAATATACTTCCTTTAAAGATGTAATGGATGAGGTACTTGAGGATGCTTGATATTGTCCTCTCCAATCGTTTTAAAAAAGATTTAAAACTTGCACATAAGCGTGGATATAATCTAAACCTTCTAAACGAGATAGTAGAGTTGCTTCAAAAAGAGATACCTCTTCCAGAAAAGAATCATGATCACCCTCTTAGTGGTGACTATTCTGGCTTCAGGGAATGTCATATTCAGCCAGACTGGCTGCTGGTATATCGCGTAGACAAGGGTGAGCTTATCCTGTTTCTGTCACGAACAGGAACCCATTCTGATCTGTTTGGATGATTTAAAAATCTGCCTTTGAGGGTAGGTTTTGAATTTACTATGGCCAATTTTTAAACGAAACCGGACACCGATTTTGCCTTACAACAGGATAAAATCGGTGTTTTTATGATACTTAAATGATAGTATGTAATTGGAACAGTTGCCCACATTTTGAGGACAACCGAGGGGAAACAATATGATACTGACTGTTTAAATCAGGATGGGATTAACAGGCTTTTGCTATTGCTTCCAAATAAAAATAAGAATCTGTTTTCTAAGTGGATTATGGGCATGAATGATCCGATTGATGAACAAAGTAAACGAAATGCATATGAACTATATGAAAATTCTATTCTGGATGAATCTAAAGTGGGTATTATAAAGGGTTTAATGCAGATTCACGCTTTTCTTTTTGGCGGTCTATATACTTTTGTCGGTTAAATCAGGAAAAAAATATTTCAAAAGATGGATTTGTTTTTGCGAACTGGCTATATCTGCATGACACTTTAAAGAATATTGAATCCATGCCTGATGACAATATCGATGAAATCATAGATAAATATATAGAAAGGAATATAGTCCATCCGTTTATGGAAGGAAATGGGCGGGCAACCAGAATCTGGCTTGATCAGCTATTAAAGACAAGAACAGGCAAATGTGTCGACTGGCAACAGATAGATAAGTCTGATTATCTAAACGCAATGAAAAAGAGTCCTTCTGATGCGGCACCAATCAGGAATTTATTATATTCCGCATTGACAGACAGGATTAATGACCGCGAGATTTTTATGAAAGGAATCGACTATTCATATTACTGTGAAACTGTAGATTAGTCATGTAGTTCAGGAAATAATGCCCAGTTCTATTTTCCATTTAAGTATTCTTAATAC
>JBJFHC010000005.1:0-1651 GCA_051893275.1 Erysipelotrichaceae bacterium
CTGGCATCTTTATATCATAAAGAGAAGTTATCTCCTTAACAATATCTTTTGCCAGCTCATATTCCTGATTCTGTTTTAGAGAACTTAAAAGTTCCTCATCCATTGGCATGTAGTTACCCTCTTCAATACGTTTCAGCGCAATATAAAGATGAACAGCCAGATTATTAAACGCAAAATCACTCATGATGAAATTATGTTTGTCAAAAACCTTTTCCAGACAAAGTCCAATGTCGGAAAGCATTTCCTTGTCTACTACCTTATCATCAGACTGATAAAGATGTGAAATACACAGTCTTCGATCTTTTTCAGAACCCTTAATCTTAATACCGTATTTAGGTTTCTGAGCAATTTCCAGATTATATTGCGAAAGAATGTCTCTGACCATCTTCAGATCCTGAGAAACTGAACCGGGGCTAAGAAACAGCAGATCGGCCAGATCCTCAATCTTGACATATTCATCATGAGCCAGCAGATATTCGCAGATAAATTCTACCCGCTGCTTAGGCGAATCAGGAATATCGCTTTTCTTTTTTGTCCCTACTATCTCATTAAAACCTAAAGAATCAAGAATCAGTAAAGAAACACCATATCTTGGCTTGGTATTTATTTCCACTACATCGCTCAATTCTTCTTCAATAAGCTTAAGCTCATTACGGATAGTTTTATCAGACAGATCCATTTGTGAAGCTATGTAACTTGTGGTAACATATTCATCTTCTTTTAAATAAGATAATATTTCTTTTTGTCTTCCAGTTAGCATGGTTGAACTCTCTACAATTATGATAAATGAAAAAATAATTACCTGTCAAAACAATTCGAAATTTTAATACATAAAAATGTATTTTATTTGTTAAAAATCAAACAATCCCTTTATCTGTCAAAAAAAGATGATTTTGTTTCATCTTTAATCATAATCTCCGGTACTGATTTTCCTGAGCTTAACTTCCTTTTTCTCTTTAGCTGTATAACAGTCCTTACCCTTGGTTTTAGACTTATACATCAGCTTGTCAGCCTGGGAAAAGAAATTCTCAATCCTGTCACCAAGTGATGGGGTAGCTGTATAAATACCTATCGAAACCGTTACCGGTTTAATATCTTCGCCCGGCTTTACTGTTTTTAAAACAGTCTGGCCTTTTTCCATAATGGCACATACCTCATTCATTTCTTTGTTAGAGAAAACAGCCATAAATTCCTCACCGCCATACCTGAACAGCATACCACCCTTTTCTTCAATTTCTTTTTTAAATACTTCTACTGTCTTTTTAAGCACTTCATCACCAATTTTATGGCCATAGACATCATTGAACTTTTTAAAATCATCAACATCAATCATGGCAGCTGTCAGCTTTGTCTGTTTGATAAAATTCTGTCTTACTATTTCATCAGCCATATTGTTTAAAGTCTGACGGTTATAAACACCAGTAAGACCATCTTTTTTCGAACTGTCTTCCGTATCAATCTGACGCTTTATTGATGTACGCTTTGTATAACTGTTTAATCTGACCGCAATAAGCGACAGAAATGAAAAACACAGAAAATTAAGTACATTCAGCTGATAGCGTCCAGGATTAATTAAATATGTTGCAGTAACAAGAATTATCGAAGCAATTATCTGAGCAATATTATAAATATCCTCATCAATATAAATAAC
>JBJFHC010000005.1:1751-3264 GCA_051893275.1 Erysipelotrichaceae bacterium
GCAATAATAAAAACTGTCTGAATTGATATAACACAGATTAATGCCAGCTTGGCGATTTTGAATGAATCGGCTATTGCCATCTGTTTCATTCTTTTGTCCAGTATATGTCTTTTTAACTTCATTTATCTGCTCACTGCATAAGTATTGCGGCCATTGGCCTTGGCGTTATATAGAGCCTCATCAGCTCTGTTGAAATAGTCTCCTATTTTTTCATTCTCCTTTGGCTTATTTACGTATATGCCAGAAGAAACCGTAATATTTACTCTAACATCATTAAGTATTATTTCGGCTTGTGAAAGTCTGTTCATAAATTCTTTTACAAAATCTATTACAGATTCTTCGCTGCAGTCACTCATGATAATCAGAAATTCCTCACCACCATATCTGAAGATATTAGCATTATTTTCATCACACATTATTCTGGCTATATTGGCAATAATCTTCAGGGCCTTATCACCGTTTAGATGACCATATGTATCATTGATGCTTTTAAAATAGTCAATATCAAACATGATACAGCCAAGATTTTTTCTGTTTAAAAGACAGTATTCAAACATTTCATCAGCTGTCTCATTCAGTTTCTGACGGTTATAGACACCAGTAAGATGATCCTTGCCTACCATATATCTTAATTCAACCTCTCTTTGATAATTAAGATACTTTGTATCCCTGTTCATATTGAAAGATGAATAGGCAACATAGATAAAAATAATAAAATTGGCAATATTTATAAAATAATTACCGGGAAGCACAAAATAAGTTGCCACCATCAGAATACCCCCACAGACAATCTGCATAACATTCATCAGTGGAGTATCAAAGTAACCAACCGAAGGAATTAATACTATAGCCGTAGCATATACAAGATAAGAAAAATTAGCCATATGGTCTGCATCGAATATTGTGACTACAACCGACCAGATCATCAAAGTTAGTGCATATGCTTTCTGAGAGGTATAAATCTTTATATAACCGTTCTCGCCCTTTTTCTTAAAATAAGGCAATACAAAGTAACAGGCAAAGGAAATAAAAAACATATAGATATAAAGTACCAGATAGCGAAAATCCTTAAAATCACTGATAGATTTGTCTCTTAAAAACCAGGAAATCGCAAAACCCAGATTAATAAGCCCCATAAACCTGGTTGCTTTACGAAAAGGAATCAGTGAATCCAGTACAGCCAGCTTCCTGATCTGCTCATTAATTTCCTTTTCGCTTATCCCCTTAATCATAAACTATCCTAACATCTATTATTTGTTTTCTTTACACCCTTTACGCCAGAAATAATAATAAAATATCCCTCCAGAGTAATCATTCCATTAATATCAGTTCCTCTTCTTCCTGAACATCTGATCATTATTTCGCCATGATCCGGATGCATCCATGGAAACTCCAGCTGCACGATATTACCCGATTTGACCATGTAGTCAACCTGATTAATAACATAGTTTACATGTCCTGGCTTAATGCGGCTGAACCAGTACTGGTAAGTGTCAACCGGAGTATATTTCTT
>JBJFHC010000005.1:3364-6252 GCA_051893275.1 Erysipelotrichaceae bacterium
TCAGGATTAAGACATTCCAGAGTATTAAGTTCCTTAATACTTTCAACCCCTTCGCAGCAAAGCGAAATATTATTGTTTCTGGCCAGATCAACAATGCCTTTGACAATATTGTAGTTATAGGCATTTTCGTTAATTGATGAAATAAAAAACCTGTCAATCTTGATTTCATCTACTCCATACTGCTCAATGTAGGAAATATTAGAATAGCCTTTCCCAAAATCATCAATTGAAATATGTATTCCATAATTCTTAAGCTTAAGAATAGTATTATGAAATTCCTCGGTATATGAAAGCTTCATGGATTCTGTCAGTTCAAGAGTAAGGCAGTCTCCAGCTAAATCAAAAGATTTAAGTACCTCAATTATTTTATCTGCCAGCTTATTGTCCTCAAACTGTACAGTCGATAAATTGACGGACATATGCAGATCAGCTATAGCTTTACGCCACTGCACCAGTTGTTTAAGTGCACTCTTTAACACCCACATACCAACAGTCTTAATCAGGCCAGTCTGTTCAAGAAGCGGAATAAAACGATCAGGGAAAATACGCTCGCCGCTTGGAAGATTGTATCTTAAAAGTGCTTCAAAACCATAAATGGCATAGGTGTTTGACTTAATCTGTGGCTGATAGTATAGTTCAAAACCATTAAATTCATTATGAATAGAATTAAGCATATGGTCGCACAGAATAACATCCTCAAGCTTCTCCTTTGCGTCTGAACTGGAGAAAAACTGAACGCTACTTCTCTTGGTCTTGGCTTTAGCCAGCGACATCATGCCGGCATTTAAAACCTGCAGAGGTTCGATGAACATTTCCTTATTTACGGGTGTAATAGAGCCGGCAAAAGCGCAGAACTCCTTCAGTTCCTCACAGATAGATAAGTATATCTTATAGGCTTCATCATCACATGAAGCGTTCACAATCAGGGCAAAATCATTATTATCAATATGATAAGCCCCAATAACGCCATTACTGTTTTCAATAGTTATCGCAATCTTCTTAAGAAGTTCATCTCCATATTCAAGCCCATATCTTAAGTTGATGGCGGAAAGATTGTCAACATCCATCAGTATCAGATAACGATTATCCTGATTCAGATAATCTGTCATATCTGTTTTCAGTTTGGTCTTATTAAATAAGCCGGTTTTTACATCATAAAGATGGCGCATTGCGTCTTCTGATACACGTCCTATAAACAAAAACGGTTTCCCTTTATCATCATTTACTACTGTTCCCCGACAGTTAATCCAGATAATTTCATTATTAGAATTAATCCAGCGATAGCTTAGATCATGATAGTTCTTTTTACCAGAAAACACCTCAGTCAGATCATCAGACAGCATCTTCTGATCCAAAGGATGCACAATATCCATAAGCTTTTCTACTGTTGTAACTTTATCAATATCATATTTCTTATCGACATCCGAAAAAAACCAGATTGTACCGGTCTCGATTTCAACCATATAAAGATATGCGCTGGTGCACTTACCGACCTTATCAAGAACTTCGCGGTAGTTCCTGATAATCTCCATCTTGTGTTCCATTATCCACCCCTTGATTTGTGTTAATATTATTGTACTTCAAAAAGAAGCTGTCTGCCTCATCTATCGGCAAAACTCTTGCATAAAAATATCCCTGAATATAATCTGTCGAAGCTTTTAAGACCATTTCATTCTGAAGACTGCTCTCCACGCCCTCACAAAGCACTTTGATGCCAAGATCATGAGCCAGTTCAATGAAACCGTCAAGAAAGGCAAAACCTCTTTCTTCTACTGATTTAATAACTATATATCTATCCATTTTTATCAGATCTATTGGATAATCACAAAGATCACTGATAGAAGAAAAACCACTTCCAAGATCATCCAGGGCAATTTTAAAACCATTTCCCTTACAAACCATAATGTTCTTATAAGCCTGCTCATGATCGCTGATCAGACAGTCCTCAGTAAGCTCAACAGTCAGCTTATGATGATCAAAATCATGTATCTTAATTATTTTATTAAGTCTTTCTTCAAAATCCTTCCTGGAAAAAGTCTGTCTTGTAAAATTGCAGGAAATCCAGAGATTACTCTTATCTGTATTCTTATAGCTTTCCAGAAGTGCACAGACCTTATCAAAAACATAAAAATCAAACTCATCAATCAGACCCGAATCAATCAGTGCTTCAATATACATATTGGGTTTAGTCAGGCCGAATTCCCGATTATACCAGCGCGATAAAACTTCTCCGCCGGCTATCTGCCCTGTATTATCTACTATATACTGCAGATAAATATCAAACTCATCATTATCCAGTGCCTGCTTAAGACGCTGCTGCAGCTTTTGCGTTTTTTCTTTAAGTTCCAGAACATCTTTGGAAACAACATAAACTTCTTTCTTTTTAGAAACAGCCATATCATATCCAAACTGTGCGTTTCTGTATACAGTTTCAAAACTCATATTCGCTTTTTCAAGGCGATATAAGCCAGCTGAGTAGCCAATTTCATAAGTTTCAAGAATATCATTATCAGCATTTATTTTACTTAGAAGCTGCCCGATATATTCTCTGGCAGACATATCGCTGGCACTTTGAAACAACAATACAAAAGTCCCATCTCTTGTGACGGACAGAACATCTTCTTTGTCAACACTGTTGTTTAAAGAAAGTGCGGTTTTCTTCTGCAGATTATACAAAAAATCTATACCGGCATATTTTTCAATAATATGGCTGTCAATCCCGATGTAGGCCAGATAAAAAAGCGAATAGTTCTCCTTAAGCACCATGCGTTCATAATTTTCTTTCAGATACAGATAGTTACCAATACCAGTTAAAGAATCGACATATTTAGACCTGTCCATTTCCCTTAATGATTTCTTATGCTTATGATTTTTAAACAGCAGAAAAA
>JBJFHC010000006.1:0-6196 GCA_051893275.1 Erysipelotrichaceae bacterium
GAATACCTTAATAATACATGGGCCAAAACAGAGACGGTGTTTAATCTCCATGGAATCAATGGCTGAACCATCAGAGTCAATACATATCAGATAATCCTTCATCATAGCTTTGTATCCTCTCTGCCACAGAAGGCATCTACCGGGCTTATGCCCTTGAATGACGAGATGCCCATGATCTTAAGTACACACTGATGTATGGCTTCTTTTGAAGTATTGTAAGTATTGATATAGGTAGGAACCATAGCCAGATCTAACAGATGATATGGATAGGCTAAAGATATGGCAATAGTTGGCACTTCTGAGGCATACCATGGAATTTCAGGCCCCATTGGTATCTGCCACTGAATACTGCGTCCATTTGTTACTGAAAATGGTGCAATATTAACCAGCACAATAGCCGCATCATACTGACTCTTAAATTTCTCAACCGACATCTCAGCCAGGAACTTCTTGCCATTGACACCCTTTGGACTTAAGAATTTCAATGGTTTCAACTTATAGACAGTTGGCTCAAATCCCTGAGCCTTCAGCTCTTCAGCCAAAGTTTCACTCACCGGATGTTTACGGTTTTTAAGCTTGGATTGTAAAGAGGTATCCTCGGCAGTGTAGATTATGATGCGCTTATGGGTCTCTGGCCTCCAAGGCAGCTGATTCTTAGAATTCTTAACTAATGTAATCGAATTGTCTATTATTTCCCTGGCCTTTTCCTTATGTTCCTTACAGCCGATAATGCTTAAACCCGACTTAGGGGACATCAGGGTATTGTTCTTCTGTTTCTCATGGAGCTTGAGTGAAGCCTTGAAGGCCAGCACGTTCTTGACCGCTTCATTGAGCCTGTCTAAACTTAATCTTCCATCATGCAGGGCATCCTTCATATATTTCATATCTTCATCATGATCACGATAATAAAGAATCATATCACAACCGCTCTGCAGGGCTCTTGGTATAAATTCACTTCTTTTCATCTTGCCGGTAATGCCTACCATATGAGTGGCATCGGTAATTATCAGTCCATTAAAGCCAAGCTTCTCTCTTAATAATCCCTGCAGAAGTTCTGGGGCAACCGTTGCCGGCAGACAGTCTTCATATTTTAGCTCGGGATTAATTTTCATGGAGTAGGAAGGCAGGGCAATATGGCCAACCATCACTGACTGTACGCCTGCATCAATCATGCCCTTATAAACCTTACCGAATGATTCATCCCATTCATCGGTACTCAAGGTGTTGTAGGTAGTTACCAGATGCTGATCCCTTTCATCAAGACCATCACCTGGGAAGTGTTTCATGCAGCAGGCTACACCGGCATCTTTTGCACCTCTTAGATATTCCTTGGACATTTCCAGAACAGTATCGGTATCACTGCCAAAGGCTCTGGTGGAAATGATACAGTTTCGCCAGTTTTTGACAATATCCACAACTGGTGCGAAAGTCCAGTTACAGCCCACAGCTGCGGCTTCTTTACAGCCATAGTAACCAAGATAATAGGCATTTTCTTTATTTCTGGTAGCCGCAATGGCAATTTCATCACCGATTCTGGTACCGCCAGTTACTGCACCATTGCCTCCACCTTCCACGTTGGCCGCAATCAGGGCTGGGATTTTTGAATTTTTCTGAATAGTATCATTCTGTTCATAAAGCTTTTCAGCCGACATATTATTATAGCGGTAGCCTCCAAGCTGATATTTGGACTGTTGCGAAGCTACTTCTTTTGGTGAATTGTTCCATAACATATCAATAAAGACCTGATTGAGTTTTTCATCAAGAGTCATTTTATTGAACGTATTATCTACCCATTTAATATCTTCATCTTTAAGATTAAATGGCTTCTTTGTATAATCTAACATTTTACTTCCCTTCTTCCTTTATTTAATTCGCTCTGAATAAATTCCATTTTCTTGTCATCCAGGTCATAGAACTTCATCGCAATTATTGAACAGATATGACCCAGAATCGGAATTCCACAGAAACAGATAAGAATGACCGCATTGAATTTATCTCCCATGACAGTATTAGGTGGAATTACACTGTTTCCCACACCAGCTACAGTCAGTGCCAGGCCTACAATCAGATTAGACAGACTGGATAAAAGCTTGTCGACAAAAGAGAAAATTGTTCCAATCATGCCAGGCACATAGCGTCCAGATCTGTAGGTTTCATAGTCTGTGCAGTCCGCCAGCATTGGCACAACCGAACCATTAGACAGCACATAGATACAGTTTTGAATTATCAGCAGTGTCAGCCAAAGCCATGGATGTTCAGGATTAGGTTTTACTATTAACAGCACCGTAAGCATCAGCATAGAACCAACAGTACCGATGATAAAGTTTCTCTTTAAACCCTTCTTTCGGGAGATACCTACGCCAATAAAAGCCGAAACCATGATTGGTACCAGTGAGGCGATAGTATATTTGCCTTCAAGACCACTGTTTAATAAAAGATTGGAACAGACATAGACTAATAGACCATTGCTTAGCATTAAGCCAAGCTTATCAGTAGCGGCTGAAATTATTAACATCTGAATTGGACGGTTATGGCTTATGATATCCAGATAGTCCTTCATTCTAATCTTTTCAGCCTTAGTCTTCAGATAATTCTCCGGTCTGTCCTTTTCCCAGATGCCTATCATGGCCAGAACAGTCAGACCTATCATCAGCAGACAGATGATTTTTGAGGCAGCTTTCCACATATCCGGATTGCGCATTCCCTCACCTACATATGGCCAGACAGAATACTTGGCAGCCAGGATATTGGTGATAAGCACTGCGATAAAGGCTCCCACAATTCTGGTACCCAGGGCTTCAAAGCCCGAATAAAGCGGGCGCTGCTTAGGATCGTTGGTCATCAGCGTCTGGGCAGCTTTAGTAACTGTGGTCTGAAAAGTATAGCCAATGATATAGATTACATAAAGTACCGTTACATATACATAGGTCAGACCCTTAGACATAGTTAATGGCGCATGGAAAATAGCTAACAGACTAAGACACATGATGGCGCAGCCCAGAACCATAAATGGACGATAGCGACCAAACTTTGTATTGGTCTTATCAAGCAGATAGCCAATAAGCGGATCAGTTATGCCATCAAAGATACGCATAATCATGGCTATGGCCCCAATTACCACAGCCATCAGGCCTAAAACATTCTGGGTGAAATAGGCATAGCGGCCAATAAGCAGCAGGGCAGCATTGGTTGCGGAATTATTAAGGGTAAACAGCGCAATCTGCCAGACCTTTGACCGGTTGTAGGTGGTTTGTTCATTTGACATTAAATTATCCTCCTTGATTTAAACAAACACTTCAATAAAAGCCAGACCGTTTATTTCAACAACAGACTTAAAGCTTAAATGACCATCACGATAAAAATATTGAAGCTCTTCATCTGTAAGCTTTGAGCGCTCCTTAATTTCTCTGATCAGCTCATCATTTGGACAGTTTATAGAATCAAGCTCTTCCCAAATCTTTTTCGGATTACAGTTATATGAATCTATTCTTTTAACTGTTACTTTTTCTGGTTCTTGATTTATTTCAAGATCAAATTCAGCTGTATATGAACCATAAAGATTCTTAAAGTCAGTTTTGCCAACAATAAACTTAAAGCCATCATCACACTTAAAACCTATTACATCAGCTTCATTCGAGCTGATATCCAGGTACTTTTCTGGCATATGATTAAGTATTTCCAGAAGATGATAAGCCGGTTTCTTAATACCGCTCTTGGTCAGAAGACCAAATCCTCCATGAAACTCCTCAGGAAAAGGATGAAGCTCCTCAAAAAGATCAGTAAAACACCATACTGATGAACCATCAATACTCTTTTGGGTATTTAAAATGGTATGTAACATATAGGCAGCCTGCATTGAAGTATCATTTATTTCAGCTCCAAAACTGGCACACATATTCCATTCCGTATAAAACAAAGGTCTTCTGCCTGCATCATTTTTAGCCTTTTCAGAATAAAGAATCATCGCATCCTCGTTCATGTTCTTTAATACATCATCTGCCCTGGATATACGGCGATATAGGTCTAACAGATTATCATGGTCTAACTCTTTGTAATATTTAACTCCAGCCAGCAGATCCATGGAAATCTTGATGTCCTCTTCGTTCCCTTCAAGTCCTCCCAGAGGATCTCCGGCATATTCATGAGTGCTGATAAAATCAATGGGAATATTTCTTTTGTCACAGTATTCAATCAGATCATTAACCCACTTGGAACCAGAGGTGGATGGTCCGCCTGTCTGAATTTTTTCATCGATACTTTTAATGGCTTTAACCGTAGTTTCATACATCCTGAAATAGTCTTCTTTTGAACCATTGAAGAAGGGCAGTTTAAGATCTGGTTCATTCCAGACTTCAAAATACCAGCTTTCCACTTCTTCTTTTGAATAGGTATAAATTAAGAAATTAATAAAATCTTTTATATATGCTTCCCATTTATTTAAATCTTTAGGTGGAGCTATATAGGGCTTATAGAAGAAAACACCTCTTCTTTTATTTCTGGCCAAATGTTTCGGCATAAAGCTCAGCTCCACAAAAGGCTTCATCCCGGCATTCAGAATATTGTCATAGGCTGTTTTAATAAAATGATAGTTTCTTTCCTCATACTTGTTTCCATATGGTATGGGCATAAAATCCTTCATCTTATGAAAAGTATGCATGTCATCGTTAAAAATACCGTGAAACCTTACTCTTTCTATACCTAGTTCATCATGAACCTGCTTAAGCTGATCGTGATAGTCTTTTCTTAAGGCATAGCTGGCATGTGGTGAACCGACACAGAACTTCCAGTGTTTATTAAATTCTTTTTCTTTTATATCTTTATTTATTACTATTTTCATCAAGTTCTCCCACAATAGCTTTAATCGCCTCATCCATACTCATCTGGCTCAGATCAATAAACAGATCAAAGGATTCTTTTTCTCCCCATTTATTAGAGCTGTAGTGTTCATAATATTTTTTTCTCTGTCCATCCATCTTCTTAACCAGACGGGAAGCTTTGCCATAACTCAGATTTTCAAGTTTCATCTTTCTTTCGATTCTTGAATCAATATCGTTATAGACAAAAACCGATAAACGCTTTATTCCAGCTTCCTTTAAAATATAGTCAGCACAGCGCCCAACAAAGATGGCGTCACCCTTAAGCGCAATATCGATAATTTCATGTTTCTGTAAAGCGAACAGTACTTCAGATACCGGCTCACCCTTCTTTACATGTTCATTACCTTCATGTACGGTTTCAAAAAGATAGGGGTTAGTAGCCTTTTCATCGCCTCTAAGCAGTATCTTTTCGCTGAGCTCACCATAGATACTGGCCAGCTTGATCAGATGTTCCTCATAGACCCTGATGTTTGTCTTTTCACTTAATTTAACTGCCAGTTCATGACCACCGGAGCCAAACTGTCTTTCAATGCATATTACTTTATTCCCCATAATCCTCCTATCCAATCAGCGTATTAATAACCGCTTCCGGCAATGGCATATATCTTGTATTGTCATCAATACTGAGACTCACATTAACCGAAGCTGAAGCACTGCTTACAAGTACATCAACATTGCCGCTGCAGCTGATTTCAATTGATTTAAGTTTTTCGTTTTCAATATAGATCTTTAAAGAACCGCTCCTGAAACTTGCCGGAGAGCTCTTTATCTGTGGAACTATGGTACTGACAACCCTGTTCATACCCTCTTCATTCAGATAGACAGTATAGACATCGCGACTGTCCAGTTTCAGGCAGTCCATCTTAGCATCCAGACAGATTTCATAAATAATATTTAAAAGCTTTGATGTATCAAAATCTCCATTGTCATCTAAAGAAAGCACATTGCCGTTTTCATCGCAGACCCTGTTGTTTCCATAGAAGAGATGAATTCCATTCTTCTGTAATGAAGAAATAAGCTTACTGCCCTTTTTCCAGATATAGAAATCACTCTCATCATTTAACTCAATGATTCCACAGTTCACATTGACTGCTGTTTTGCCTGAAATACTGTCATTTTTATACAGATCTCTCCAGGCATTAAGCAGTTTCATCAAATCTTCATCAATTGAACGCTGATTCTTATATTCACCACTACTAATAGTGTTTTCAACATTATCTGGAACCTTATAGCCATCATTTTCCTTAATGGTCATTAAGGCATTTAGATTAAATTTATTATTATCTTTAAGATAACCATCGCAACTGAAAGAAAGCTTC
>JBJFHC010000007.1:0-6191 GCA_051893275.1 Erysipelotrichaceae bacterium
TAAGCAGAATAAGAATTCAATAGAGTTTTTTAATAACGGTCAGATGCACATGTGGATGAAAAATGGCAATTACTCTCCTTTAAAGCTGTACAGAGAAGGCATGATTGAGGGTTCTTATTTTAATGTGGATTCGGTAGATTTTATCAAAACGTTTTTTGTTGAATCATATTTTTAATTATTCAGAAATAATAGACTCAAAAATCTAAAATTTGCGACTCAAATGACACAAGTTTTAGACTTTATATGTATTTTATGAAAAGTATTAAGATATAATCTAAATGTAGCGTCGTAAATGACATAAGTTTTGGATTATATGGAGGTGGCTTCATGATTATCAGAGATGAATATTTAAAAAAACTTGAATCAGCTATGTGGGATGGGAATATCAAGGTTATTACCGGGCTCAGGAGGTCTGGAAAATCAACACTTCTTTTTGAACTGTTTTATGATTATTTGATATCTGCTGGTGTAGATGAAGGAAATGTGATTAAACTGAAACTTGATGAAAGAAAGCATTATATCTACCGAAATCCAATTGCGCTTTGTGATATGGTAGAGAAAATTCTTGAGGAACATTCAGATGAAAAATACTATCTTTTCATTGACGAAGTTCAGATGGCAAAGAAAACATTAGTGAAAAATGAATATGGATCAGATGAAGTATCTATTTACGATATGCTTAATGAATTAAGAGGATACAAAAATCTGGATGTCTATGTGACTGGCAGTAACTCGAAGATGCTGTCAAGCGATATTGCGACAGAGTTCAGGGGAAGGTCTACACAGATTCATGTATATCCTTTATCTTTTAAGGAAATGTATAGTTTTTATGGTGGAAATGAAAAGGATGTCTTTGAAATATATAAGCGTTTTGGCGGCATGCCTGAACTTACAAATAAGAAAACGGAAAGAGAAAAAATGGAATATTTAGGCAATCTGTTTTCTGAGACTTACATTAAGGATCTTAGGGAACATGGAAGGATACAGAGAGAGGATATTCTTTCGGATATACTTAATTTTCTTGCATCAAACGTTGGTTCTTTAACTAATCCAACCAATATTGCGAATACTATTGAAAGTATGACAAAGGAAAAAATAGACCGCAATCTTGTAAACAGTTATATTGAAAAGCTTAAAGACGCATTTCTTATATCGGAAGTTAAAAGATATGACGTAAAGGGAAAAATGTATTTTGATTATCCTAATAAGTATTATTATGCAGATGTTGGTTTAAGGAATGCCAGACTTAATTACCGTCAGTTTGATAAGGGGCATATTATGGAAAATATTGTCTACAACGAGCTTATAAGAAGAGGATATAAGGTTGATGTGGGAGTGGTATATGACAGGCGCGAGGGAAAGAATGTTCAGAAAGAAATTGATTTTGTGGTTAATGATATGGACAGAAGAATATATATTCAAAGTGCTTTTGAGATGAACAATGAGGAAAAAGAAGAGTCTGAACTGAGGTCGTTTGTTCTCACTGGAGATTTTTTTAAAAAGATTGCGATCAGAGATGATATTTCTCATCATTACTATGATGATAAGGGTTTCCTGCATTGCGGTATTGAGGATTTTCTGATGGAGAGAGTGGAACTGTTTTAAAATAAGACAGTTCTTTTTTTCTGATTGCGCAAAACGGCTTAATTGTGTAGTAAATTGTTTTAATAATTCTAAAAAATAAACTTTTAAAAAAAGTAAACGCTTACATTTTTCATATCAATTGTTTTTGAAAAACAAAGATAATATAATAGATTCGATTTGGCAAATTAGTTAAATTATTAACAAATTTGGTCAAGTGTTTATAGGAGGGAAGAAAAAATGTCTAGTATTGATCTGACAAAATATGGTATTGAAAATACTGTTGAAATTGTTCATAATCCTTCATATGAAGAATTATACAAAGAGGAAACTAAGCCTGGTCTTGAGGGCTATGAGAAGGGTGTAGATACTGAACTTGGTGCAGTAAATGTAATGACTGGTATTTATACTGGCCGTTCGCCTAAGGATAAGTACATCGTTATGGATGAGAACTCTAAGGATACTGTATGGTGGACTTCTAAGGAATATCCTAATGATAACCACCCAATGTCTGAAGATGTCTGGGCAAAGGTTAAGGAGATTGCCAAGAAGGAGCTTTCTAATAAGAGACTGTTTGTCGTAGATGCTTTCTGTGGTGCCAACAAGGACACCAGAATGGCTGTAAGATTTATTATGGAAGTGGCATGGCAGGCTCACTTTGTTGAGAATATGTTCATTAAGCCAACAGAGGAAGAACTGGCAAGTTTTGAACCAGACTTCATCGTTTATAATGCATCTAAGGCTAAGGTTGAGGATTATAAGGAATTAGGGCTTAACTCAGAAACCTGTGTAGCTTTCAATATTACTTCTAAGGAACAGGTAATCATCAACACCTGGTATGGTGGCGAAATGAAGAAGGGTATGTTCTCAATGATGAACTACTATCTGCCACTTAAGGGTATTGCCTCAATGCACTGTTCAGCCAATACTGATATGAATAAAGAGAATACCGCTATTTTCTTTGGTTTATCAGGTACCGGCAAGACTACTTTATCAACAGACCCTAAGCGTTTATTAATTGGTGATGATGAACACGGCTGGGATGATGATGGTGTATTTAATTTTGAAGGTGGCTGTTATGCCAAGGTTATTAATCTGGATAAGGAATCTGAACCAGATATTTATAACGCAATCAGAAGAGATGCTCTGTTAGAGAATGTTACAGTTGATGAAAACGGTAAGATTGATTTCGCTGATAAGTCAGTAACTGAGAATACTCGTGTATCATATCCTATCAATCATATTGAAAAGATTGTTACTCCAGTATCAAGTGCACCTGCTGCCAAGAATGTAATTTTCCTTTCAGCTGATGCCTTTGGTGTACTGCCTCCAGTGTCAATTCTGACTCCTGAGCAGACACAGTATTACTTCTTATCAGGTTTTACAGCTAAGCTGGCTGGTACTGAAAGAGGTATTACTGAACCAACTCCAACTTTCTCAGCATGTTTCGGTCAGGCCTTCCTGGAGCTTCACCCAACAAAGTATGCTGAAGAGCTGGTTAAGAAGATGAATAAGTCTGGTGCCAAGGCTTATCTGGTTAACACTGGCTGGAATGGTACAGGCAAGAGAATTTCTATCAAGGATACTCGTGGTATTATCGACGGTATTTTATCTGGTGCCATTAATGAGGCTGAAACCAAGAAGATTCCTTATTTTGACTTCGAAGTTCCTACAGCTCTTGAGGGTGTAGATACAAATATCCTGGATCCTAGAAACACTTATGAAAACCCTGCAATGTGGGAAGAAAAGGCTAAGGATCTGGCTTCAAGATTCATTAAGAATTTTGAGAAGTATACAACTAACGAAGCCGGCAAGGCTTTAGTGGAAGCTGGTCCAAAGCTTTAATTGATAATTAATCGGCAGTTCAAATGAACTGCCTTAATAGTAAGGAGATATATGGTAAGAATAGTAGAAACATCAGTCCGTGATGGTCATCAGTCTTTATTCGCTACCCGTATGACTACTGAAGAGGTAGTCAAGCTCTGTGAGATCTATGATAAAGTTGGCTATTCAGCTATCGAGGTCTGGGGCGGTGCGACTTTTGATGCCTGCATGCGTTTCTTAAATGAAGATCCATGGGAGAGACTGAGAAAAGTAAGAGCGGTTTGTAAAAATACCAAGCTGCAGATGTTATTTAGAGGACAGAACATTTTGGGTTATCGTCACTACAGTGATGATGTAGTAGATATGTTCTGTAAGAAATCAATTGAAAACGGTATAGATATCATCAGAGTATTTGATGCCCTGAATGATATCCGCAATTTAAGACAGGCAGTTATTTCTACCAAGAAGTATGGTGGCGAATGTCAGATTGCGCTTTCATATACTACTTCGCCTGTGCATACAATTGAATATTATGTAAATCTGGCTAAGGATATTGAGAAGCTGGGTGCTGATTCAATCTGTATCAAGGATATGGCCGGTGTATTGACACCAGAAGATGCCACAAAGCTGATCACAGCCTTAAAGAAGGAAGTAAAGATTCCGCTTGAGCTTCATTCACACTGTACAGCCGGCATCTGCGAAATGACTTATATGGCAGCTATTAAGGCTGGCGTGGATATTATTGACTGCTCAATGTCACCATTATCAAACGGTACAGCGCAACCATCTACCCAGGCTATGAATACAGCCTTAAAGGGTACAGAATATGATCCTAAGCTTAATGTTGAGGAAATTCATAAGGCAGAGCCAATTGTGACTGAAATTGTCAATAAGTATGTTAAGAATGGCTTATTAAATCCTAAGTCATTCCAGATTAATCCAAACATCCTGACTTATCAGGTACCAGGCGGCATGTTGTCAAATATGATTAAGCAGCTGAGCGATCAGGGTGCAATGGATAAGTATGAAGAGGTATTAAAGGAAATTCCACGTGTACGTAAGGATATGGGCTATCCGCCACTGGTTACTCCATTATCACAGATGGTAGGTACCCAGTCCGTATTAAATATTCTTTCTGGTGAAAGATACAAGATGTGTGCCAAGGAAATCAAGGATTATCTTCATGGTAAATATGGTAAGTCACCTGCACCGGTTGATGAGGAAATCAAGAAAAAGATCATTGGTGATGATGAGGTTATTACCTGCCGTCCAGCTGATCTTCTAAAGCCTGAATTTGAGGGTTTAAAGGAGAAGTACAAGGATATTGCCAGATGTGATGAAGATGTTCTTTCACTGGCTTTATTTGAACAGGTGGCAACTGAATTCCTTACTAAGAAGTATAATCCTGAACCAGAAGTTGAAACAGACAGCTTCGATATGTATATTTAAGGGGTAAACTATGAATCTATTAATGATTATTGATGGTGCCATTAAGGGTGACTTTGTCACTGGCGGTGTCGTAGTTCTTGTATCGGTAGTGATGGTTTTCATTATCCTGCTGGTAATCATCGGACTGACTGAGCTTGTCGGTAAACTGTTGAATAAAACAGTAGCTCAAAATGCTGAGCCAGTTAAGGAAGAAGTAAAGGAAGCTGTAAATGCATATTCTCCACTCGATGAAAATGATGAGGATGCCATGGTGGCAGCCCTTGTAGCTTCTATTGACTACAGAGAACAGACACATATGAATATTAAAGTATTAAGCGTGAAAGAGGTTAAGTAAATGAAAGTATATAAGGTTAAAGTTAACGGAAAAGTTTATGAAGTAGAACTTGAAGCAGTTACAGAAAATAATGAAACAATCAAGTCTGCTGCACCAGCTGCAGCTTCTGCACCAGTAAGTGGTGGCTCAAACTCAATTCTGGCTCCAATTGCCGGCAAGGTTATCGATGTTAAGGTAAATGTTGGTGATACAGTAAAGAAGGGACAGACTGTAGCCATTATTGAAGCTATGAAGCTGGAAAACGAAATTCAGTCACAGTTTGACGGTAAGGTTGTTGAGATCAAGGCAAACAAGGGTGCCTCAGTCAACAATAAGGATGTGCTTATCGTTTTAGGTTAATCATATGAACTTAGGACAGTTTTTAAGCGAATTCTTAAGTTCTACCGGCATTGTCAGATTATTCAGCGGCAATGGCTGGATGAACTTAATAATGATTGCGATTGGCTGTATCTTCCTTTACCTGGCTATCAAAAAGGGATTTGAGCCATATCTGCTAGTTCCAATTTCTTTTGGAATCATCCTTGTAAACTTATTTCCAGAAATCTATATCACCTATAATGAAGCTGGCGAAGTAATCGAAAGAGGACTTCTTGGCTGGTTACATGTAGGTGTGGAATGTGAAATCTATCCATGTCTTATATTCCTGGGCATTGGCGCAACCACTGACTTTGGACCGCTCATTGCCAATAAGAAGACTATGTTACTGGGTGCGGCAGCTCAGATTGGTATCTTTATTGCCTTCTTTGGGGCACTGTTATTAGGTTTCAACTTCTTTGAGGCAGCTTCTATCGGTATTATCGGTGGTGCAGATGGCCCTACAGCCATTCTGACATCGAACAGATTATTATCACTGTCGCATTCTGAGCAGTATCTGGCACCTATTGCCTTAGCTGCCTATTCATATATGGCCCTTGTTCCAATTATCTTCCCTCCAATCATCAGATTGTTTACAACCAAGAAGGAAAGACAGATTAAGATGGAACAGCTAAGAGAAGTATCTAAA
>JBJFHC010000008.1:0-6143 GCA_051893275.1 Erysipelotrichaceae bacterium
TTTTAATTCTATAAGTTCTATTCCTTCTTCTTTGGCCAGGAAGCGAATATAATTAAAATCCTTATCATGTTTGTTTTCATCAATAAGGATTTTTTCGATTTTTCTTTTATGATTTTTGACAGCGGCTTTGACGCTTATACTGCCTTCAATTATCATGATCTGACCTTTCTGATCATATAGCCTTTTTTCACTGCCGCAGGTAAGCGCATATAAACCAGAGAAGTTGGCTTATTGGCAACATTGAGCAGTTTCCATTCATCGGAAAACATCATAGTATTTTTAAACTGCGTATTATCGAGATCTGGTCCAAATACTTCCAGTGTATCATTCAGCATGAAAATATTTTTTACTTCAACCAGTGCCAGATTTCTTGCTTCATCATAATTTTTAACCAGGCCAACATAGTCATGGGTTACACCGGCACCATTTATCCCATAAAGATGTTTATCTTCATCACAGCTGCCAGACAGGAAGCCATCATCGCTTGGTCTGTTTTCAGCCTTGTCCAGCTCTAAATCATAATAGGCGATTCTGTCTTCATCAAGGTGACCTGATTCATATATTTCATCAATCATTTCACGATAGGTTTTAACTACCTGGGCTATATAGTATTCGGACTTCATGCGGCCTTCTATTTTTAAAGAGGCAACATTGGCCTTCATCATTTCTTCAATATAGGAAGTGGCTCTTAGATCCTTGGATGAAAGTGAAAACAGGACATTTTTATCACTTATTTCTTCCTCGCCCTTATAGACACGATACTTCCAGCGGCATGAATGTGCGCAACCGCCCTTATTGGCATCGCGGTTGGTCATACGGTTGGAAAGCGTGCAGCGGCCTGAATAATTTGAGCACATGCCACCATGAATAAATACTTCCAGTTCACAGATATTTTTCCAGGCAATCTGTTTAATTTCTTCAATTGAACACTCTCTGCCCAGTACTACTCGATCAGCTCCAAAGCTTTTCAGATAGCCTACTGATTCTGAATTGACACTGGAAAGCTGGGTAGAAATATGACATTCAAGTTCAGGGGCAACTGACTTTACAATCTGCACCAGACCAATGCTCGATATAATCAGGGCATCAACCTTAAGATCTCTTAAGGCAATAATATATTCCCTTACACCTTCAAAGTCTTCATCATGGAAAACAATATTCATGGTTACATAGACTTTTCTGTTTCTTTCATGGGCATATTCTACTATTTCTTTAATATCTTCAAGCTCAAAGTTTGAAGCACGCGAGCGAAGTGAAAACATCTTGCCGCCTACATAAACGGCATCAGCTCCATAATCAATCGCAAATTTTGCCTTCTTAAGATCCTTGGCTGGCGCTAATAACTCTGGCTTAATCATCATTTTCTTCCTTTGTGGTCATTACTTTTTTATAAAGAAAACCACTGTCTATATAATCATAGTCTTTCTTTAGTTCATCGATAAGTTCCTGGGCATTATCTTCATTTAAATCTTTCAGTTCTTTTAAAACTCTCAATACAAGATTATCTTCAACAAAGTCACTGTCTACTACGGCATGATTAATATTGTCTTTAAGCTTTAAAAATTCAGGATAGAAACATACCACATTATCTGAATATATTTCAGTTCCATAACGGGTTTCTCGAACAGGCAGATGATAGTTTCTTGATTCCTCTACCAGTGAAATATCGCTTCTATCTTTAAGATTAATATCATAGCCCGTCTCCTTAAAATAATTTGACAGGAATCGGCGTTTAGACAAAGACATTCTCAGGTGACCAAAAATCTGCATATCACATCTGCCCGGGAATTTATTCAGAATAGTTTCGTATTCTTCATATGTAAGCTCTCTGTTTAAAACCACACCTATATTCTGTTTAATATAGAAAGCAGCATCTACACAGTTTGTAATCATGGTAACAGGATCATAAATCAGTCTATCATTTAAACCAAATGTTTCCGCTACCGGTATAACACCCAGATCGGCAAAATAAATACCATCTGGATTAATAGATGTCAAAAGCTCAAAATAATGATAAAGACTGGCCTTATCACTCTCTGCAATCATGGAATCAATTGATATATAGCGTTTAATACCCAATTCCTTACATCTAACATTGATTTCCTTGATATCGATCAGATCATAGCTGTATTTATTCGAAAAAACCGACCCGAATATTACACCATTTACCGTTTTCGGGTCTATCTTGTCAAGCAGCTCTTTCCTTGTTAAAGACAATAAAATTTCCATATAACAATAATATCACATCTAAAAGCTAAACTATGATAGAATAGGGCCTATGAAAACAAGAAAAATGCTGATTATGGCCATACTTATGGCCCTTAACATTGCGATAAGCTCGCTGTTTATCCAGGTAGGTCCAAACCTCCGTCTTTATTTCACTTTTATTATCAATATGGTTATTGCGGCCAATTACTCCCTGATGGAAGTTGTCATCTATGCCATAGTACAGGATTTTCTGGCTTTCTTCCTGTTTCCAAGCGGACCGTTCTTCTTAGGCTATACTTTAACGGCGGTTGCGGGCTGTGTCATCTATCATATATTTTTACATAAGGAAGTTAATTTAAAGAATATTATCATAGCCAAAACTCTGGTAAATATCTTCGTCAATGTCGGACTTAATTCCCTGTGGTCAGCAATGCTGTATTCAAAAGGCTATATTTACTATATGACCAATTCGTTTGTAAAGAATCTGGCCATGCTGCCAATAGAAATAATAATGTTCTATACAGTATATAAATTATTAAAGCCACTTATATCAAAATACATGGTCGAAAAAATCAATGCATAATACTTCATTACGAAGTATTTTTTTATGGGATAATTAGATTATGTTTAGACCTATATTAAAAAAGAAAAATGAATTATCATTAACAGAAACAAAAAACATTTTAAAAACATCAAGAAGAGGAGTACTGGCACTTACAGGAGATGATAACTACCCTTATGCCATACCAGTAAACTACTTCTATGATGAAAAAGAAAACTTCATCATCTTTCATGGTTCAAAGAAAGGACATAAAGTAGATTCATTAAACAGAAACGATAAAGTCTGTTTAACAGTCATCGGAAAAGAAGAAATAATTGCTGAACCATGGGCTCCATACGTATCAAGTGTCATCGTCTTTGGAAGATGCCGCCAGATAAAAGACAAAGAAGAAAACTACAGAATGGTTATTAAATTTGCCGCAAAATACTATCCAGACATGGATATGGTCATCTCTGAAGCCAATGAAGCAAAAGATGCCGTACAGATGTATCGAATCGATATAGAACACATCAGCGGCAAGAAGGTACAGGAAAAATAATAATGGATTTAAAACTAATTAGACCTGATTATAAATATGCAGACCAGATTATGCAGTACAGAGAAGAAATGCTCAATAATGGCGACTTTCTTGATGGCTGTGCTGGTCTTGAAGATGTATCATCTTTTGAGGAATGGGTAGATTTTGATAATCGGCTCAAAATGAAATATGGTGAAGGCTATGTCCCTTCAGAAGTATTTCTTGGCGTTATAGATAATACAGTAGTGGGCATCATTGACTACAGGCACCCTTTAACTCCTTTTCTTTTACAGTATGGTGGAAATATCGGCTACAGTGTTCGTCCATCGAAAAGAAAAAAAAGGCTATGCCAGCGAAATGCTTAAACAGATGTTAGAAATCTGTAAAGAATATGGAGAAGAAAAAGTGCTGCTGACCTGCGACAGAACAAATGAAGCATCCAGAAGAACAATTATTAAAAACGGCGGCATACTGGAAAATGAAATAAATGATACAGCAAATTTAGGCAAAAGTGGCTTCATACAGCGCTACTGGATAAAACTTTAGGCCGGATTTAAGATATATCGAATGAAGAGATTGTGAACGCATGCGTTCACAATCCGACTTGGACTCACTTCAGGAGCTTATTACGAGTTTCAGATAAAAAAGCAAGATTATGGTACACAAAGGAAGCTCTGATGAAGGATGGGACTCCAGAACTCTAGATAGAAGTATTTCAGCACAGCACTATTGCCAGCTAATCAAACCCCCTAAAAAAGACGATGCAGTAAATGAAATGCTTCAAAAAATCACAACAATCAGAAAACAAAATTTGAGCTACTTAAAAGCCCTATAATAGCCGGATTTCCTGGATTTAAAGCAGAAGAAAACGATCCAGAATCAGCAATCTTAACACACATTAGAAATTTTCTGATGGAGATGAGGGGAGATTTTTCCCTTTTTCCAGTCTCTTTATTGACAGAATACAGATCATTTCACTAACAATCAAGATTAACAGTATTCGGACAAAAAGAAGTAGCGCTAACAATAGTATATTTTTGCATAATGATATAATGCATTATACTTAGAATATATATATTAACTATAGCAATCAAATTAACAATTGCCAATAATAATGGAGGCAGCAATTATGAACAGTAGAAGACATATGGGCAAAGAAAAGGATGGGGTGATATTTCCTGTTCCCCCAAAACTATCTGAAATGAGTGAAAGTTATTTGGACTTTATATCAACAATTAAAAAAGAAATAGAGAGTCGCAGACTAAAAATTGTTCTTAACGCAAATTCTGGTATGATCTGTCTCTACTGGTATATCGGCAACGCAATTCTAAAGAAACAGAAAGAGGAAGGATGGGGCACTAAAGTTATTGACCGCATGGCAAAAGACCTTAAAGATGCTTTTCCAGATATGTCTGGCTTTTCTCCAAGAAATATTAAATATATGAGGAAATTTGCAGAATGCTGGCCCGATTTTGAATTTGTGCAACGGGTCGTTGCACAAATACCATGGAGAAGCAATATTTCTTTAATGGATAAGATAACTGACGAAAAAAGTCGTATCTGGTATGCACAGAAAACAATAGAAAACGGCTGGAGCAAAACTATACTTGATATGCAGATTCAAAGTGGTCTGATTTAAAGGACAGGCAAAAGTGTAAACAACTTTTCTGTCGCCTTGCCACCATCGGATTCTGATATGGTAAATCAGATTTTTAAAGATCCTTATTTATTTGATTTTCTAGGTACTGATGTGCCAAGGCGCGAAGTAGAACTTGAAAGAAAACTTACCGAACATATTCAGAACTTTCTTTTAGAACTGGGACAAGGATTTGCGTTTGTAGGAAGACAAGTGCACCTTGAAGTTGGAGGAGATGATTTTTATATAGATCTGTTGTTCTATCACCTGAAATTACGCTGTTATGTAGTAATTGAACTAAAAACCTCTGATTTTGAACCCGGATTCATCAGTCAGCTCAATATGTATCAGAATGTAGTTAATGATGTTTTACGTCATCCAAGTGATAATCCAACTATTGGTTTGCTTCTAGTAAAAGGCAAAAATCAAACTGTTGTAGAGTATTCTCTTTCAGGGTATCAGAACCCGATCGGAGTAGCGGAATGGAGAAATCAAATCGTAAAAGCACTTCCAGAAGAACTAAAAAGCAGTCTCCCATCAATAGAAGAAATCGAAAAAGAATTGGAATAAGCTAGAAAACTTTACGCAAAAAAATGATAATGATTAAAGATAAAACATTATTCTAGAATCTAAGTGAATATATAACTTGGTAACAAGGACAGGCAACTAATCTATTAACAATCATTATACAAATGGTTTATAAATCGGAATTTGACGAAAGAGGGTGATTGTGTGAAATGTCCTTATTGTGGTAACGAAATGACAAATGGTATAGTTAAGAGTGCTCGTCAGTCCCCTGGCTTAAAGTTCTCATTAATACCGCCACAGGCATTAGTTACTATCATATTCTCAATTCCCAGAAGCTTCATCACATATACCGGATAGGCAACCTCTTTCATTGAAAAACCTTCATAATAATGAAAACATCCCTGTAAAGCCATAACCCCGGTATTACCGATATTACCAAAAATCAGATTGCCTTCATGGCCTTTAACTGTACTTTGAGGAAAATTGGGAATATTCTTATAAGCTATTACCTGTTTATTTTCCATAACATCAACGATATTGCCCAGACCGCTTCCCAGTATTAAAGCCACGTCCGCATTTGAATCAACTCTTGAACTGATATAATCAGCACTTTCTTTTGCCTTGTCATAAAACATTATTTATACTTCCTAATCACTCCCCTGCAATCAGAGTTGGAGTTATTTTTGAGAAAA
>JBJFHC010000009.1:0-6133 GCA_051893275.1 Erysipelotrichaceae bacterium
GCTGCATCTACTACATATGGATCAAAGCCAGCATCAGTATACTGACCCATACCGCCAACGTTGTAGATCTTAGACATATCCCAGCCTAAGGCACTTAACAGGTTCATGCACTGGGCAACACGGCCACCGCTCTGGCACATTAAGAAGATTGTCTTATCCTGTGGGAATAATTCCTTTAATAAAGATAATGATTCTTCATATGTGGCAACTGGTTCAGTTACAGAACCACCGAATAACTGTGGCTTGCCTTCAGTTCCTGCTTCAGCATCAAAGATGTATGCGAAGTAAGGGATGCATTCAAAGTTTCTTAAGTGTTTCTTTGTGTAGTCAGAGAAGTCTCTTAAGTCGATATATAATACATCATCTCTGCCCATGTAGTCGAATAAGTTAGTCTTGTTTACAGAGCCGCAGTCAGCTGAGAATACACCAACTTCACAGGCTGTGTCAGTAGTGTCGTCTTTACTCTTTTTGTAAGTAGCGTTTGTGTCAACTGTAAGTTCTGGAAGGGCAACAGTAGTGTCCTTAGTCCAGCCTTCAGCCATTAATTCTTCATCTGTCTTCTGTACGCAGGCAGTATCGTTGCTTGAGCAGGCAGCTAATGTAAGTAACATTAAAGCTGATAATAAAACTGTTAATAGTTTCTTCATTTTAAATCCTTTCGTTATTTGTTAAAGTATGAGTCTGTAGCGTGGTACTCATAAAGCGCATTTAACATTCTGATAATGTTGTTGGTTGAAACTGATGAACCGGTGAAAGTGTCCATAGTAAGATTTTCTCTGCCTTCACCTTCAGCATATAATGCTGGATCAATATCTTCTACAACGTCAAGAGTCTTAATATAGGCATAGTCCTTGCCTACAAAGAATGGAATATACTGTTCCTTGAATTCTTCATAAGTATTGCCGGCTGGTGTTGGATTTGAGTCACCCCAGAAGCCTGCCAGGTAATGGCCTTCAGCATCATAGTCAAAAGACAGAGTTCTGATCTTTGAATCCTCAATGTTTCCAGAATCAGGCAGTGTCAGTTCAACATAGGCAGTCATCCAGTAGTTTACATCAGCACTTCGGCATGTACATGATAAGTAAGTAATCTGATACTTAATGTAGTTTCTGGCCTTATATTTGAAGTTTACAAAGGCATAGAAATCATGTTCATCACGTGGACCGTTAATGTGGTTGATTGGAATAATCGCAACCGCATTGGCAATAGAGCCTTCACCCATATCGGCAGATGTGTTTAGGAACTCATTAATGGCATCCAGATCTAAAGAACCATCAATACCACAGGCTGAAGATCCTTCTTCATTTGCGAGTAGTCCTGCAGCTATCATTGCTTCCTTAGCAGCCTTCTTGATTGATGTTGATGAAATAGTGGCACCTGATACGCCATCTACATCATAGGTCTGAGCAGTTAAAATCTGTTCTGGCATCTGTTCAACAGCTTTTGAACCAACGTCTTTGGTTTCTCCATCACCGACAATTTTTACATCAGTAATCTTGCCATCTTTTACAGTTAAGGTTACGGTAATATCACCACCATAGCCTTTTGCTGTAGCTGATACTGTCTGTTCATTTGATTTGGCACAGCCAGTAAGCGTAAGAAGACAAAGTACTGAAATTAGTGTAAATAGTTTTTTCATGTTCTTCCTCCTTCCCGATACCTGATAATGTCAGGTAGTCATAGAAATATTATATACCAGCATAGGAATTATTTATGAATAAAAGGACTATCTATTTAAGGTATAATGTTTAAAATCATTATAAAACAGCCATTTTTACTCAGTAAAATACAAAAAGATGTATAAAATATGTTTGTCAGCTGAACTATTCGGAACTTCCGGATAGTTCATAACACTGAATGGTTTGCGCAAACTATCCCAGGATGTTAACATTATTTATACCATGACAAAGAAAATTATCCTTATATTAATTTCTATATTTCTCTTATGTGGCTGCAAGAGCGAGAATATAGAAACAGAAGAAAAAACTGAAACCAAGAAAGACTATTACTTAGAAGCGGTCATAGATATCTATGATGAATATGTGCCAATGCTTAATACGGTAACTAAAGTTACTTACTTTGAAGAGGAATACAGTGAAGAGCTGTTAGATGGTATCAGTGATGTTCTGATTAAGTATCATAAGCTGTTGGATAACTATCATTACTATCGTGATGATAATGATGAGCTGATTAAGAATATTAAATACCTAAATGACTATTATGGTAACGAAGAAGGAATTGATGTATCTGCTGAGCTGATTGATATTCTGAACAGTATGAAGAAGATGATGAAGCTTACGAAGGGATATTTTAATCCGTTTATTGGTGAGCTTATTGAAAGCTATGATGGGAAGTTTTCTAATTTCCCGGTAGTATGTGAAGATATCGAAACTGAAGTGATTGATAAGTATCTTAATGAAATAGTTGATTATGAAGACATTGATCAGATAGTTGAGATAGCTGGTAATCATGTAGTATTTCATAAGTATAAGGATATTGATAAACTCAGTATTAATCTTGGCGCCTTTTCCAAGGGCTATGTGGCTGACAGGGTATTGGAATATTTAGCTGATAAAGAGGAAACCATCCTGCTTAATGAGGGTACAAGTACTATTGTGGGGCATTCCGATATAGACAGAACCTGGAATGTCGGTATCAGGGATCCGCATAATAAGTACAGCTATATTTTTGCGCTAGAATTAGGTAACAACAGTTCTTTATCAACTTCCGGAAGTGACCAGAATTATTATCTTCTGGATGATGGTACAGTGCGCTGCCATATCTTAAATCCCTTTACCGGCTACAGTGAGAATTATTATTCGATTGTAACTGTTCTAAGTGAAAGTGCCATGGTAAGTGATGTACTGTCTACTGCTTTGTTTTCGATTGAAGATGATGAACTTTCTTTGGATATTATTAAAGATATTGAAAGTGAATATAACGTAAATGTTGATGTATGTTATATATCTGAATATGATAGTGATGAGCTTATTGTAAGAACTACACTTGATAGAGACAGGCTTTTAAATAGGAGTACAAGTATATTAAGTACGGAAGTGATAGACAAATGAAAAAGATACTGATCTGTATAATACTGTTTATTATGTGTGGCTGTACTGTAAAGGAAAAAGAGATTACAGTGGTTGAGAAAACTGATAATGAAGTTATCTCTTTGCCTGTTAAAACAGGCGACAGTAATAATATGTCGGATAGTCCAATTAATCCCAAGAATCTGGATGATTATTTATTCAGAGAGGACTGTTTCTATGTAGATACCAGAGACCCAAAACAGTTCTATGAGGAGGGAAGTGTTGCGGGTTTTGTGAATATTCCTTTCTATGGCTATATCTGTGATTTTAAGAAGGGCACAGGTTCTCTGTTTACTTTTACCAAGGTGTCAGATGAAATACTTTTGGGTGATCCTGGTTCTTTTATTGCCAGTTATGAAGAGTCTGAGGAAATCATTAAGTCAATATTTCCAATGGATAAGAATATTATTGTGATTGCCACCGCTGGTGTGGAGTCTTGTTACCTTTTAAATCTATTGGTACAGCTTGGCTATGATTCAGATAAGCTTTATAATGCCGGTTCTTTTACAACCGGTATGGGTGATGATATAGCTTATGTTTCTTATAAGGATGCCAAATATCTTATCAGACCGGTATATCTGGATGATACAGATATTTTCTATAGTTTTGAGGGCTTAACACCAGTTGAATAAGGGTATGTCTATGGCATACTTTTTTTCTACTGACAGCAGATAAAGAAAAACCGTCCTGAAGGAGACGGTTTTTAAGCAGTGCTTGTCTGAAGGCTGAATAATTATTTCCTGTACTGATGATATATAAGGTTATAGAATACCGGTGCAGCAGTTTCTTTCAGGTTGTAGTCACCATCTGCCAGGCACCAGCTGATAGTTGAACCCATCATTACAATGAATATTTCTTTGATTATTATTTCTTCGCTATATTCTGGTTTAAATATATTGTTTTCGAAACATTTTCTGATTATGGATTTAATTGTATTAGCCGAATAGCTTTCGGCATAAAATGTTCTTTCATTTTTGGCGGCCGGTGAAAGATAGGCGGTATATGAAAGAGCTGTCAGGTCAACTCCGGTTGAATTCGCAAACTCCATTGAAAGTATACAATAGTTATAGAGTTCATCAAGAGTTCCCTGTATGCCATTTTCATCAAGGTGCATCTTTTCGTTTACATATTTCTGGCAATTTTCGCGATAAATACTTTTGATTATGTCTTCTTTGGCTTTGAAGTGTACATAAAAGGTACCTTTGGCTACACCTGCTTTCTGGCAGATTTCATCAACTGTTACATGGTCATAGCCATTATTGGTAATAAGTTCAATGGCTGTAGTATAGATCTTCTGTTTGGTTTTCTTACCCTGATCCGTCCCTTTTGTCATGGCTAGATTATATCATTGACCGGGAAATAATTCCTGTACAAGAATGTGAAAATGTATTTGATTTGTTACAAAATTGTTTTGCAGAGTAAATTAAAAGACCCGCAGATGCGGGCCTTGATTTAACATTTTAGAATAAGTCTTTCTGATGAGTTGCGTATAAGTATTCGTCAATTGTATTGCCAACTCTGTCAAGTACCAGTTCCTTAGGATCGTTCTTAAGCTTACCTTCTCTTACCTTAGTGTACTGAATAGGCATGAACTGAGAGAGCAGATTTAATGGGCAGCCGTCCTTGAGGTTTTCAAGCATAGTCTTGATTGCCTTGTCTACTGCTTCAGTTGCATAATAGTATCTTGAACGGTCAGAGAATGAGTACTTTCTCTTTAAAGCGATTTCCTCTGGAGTTCCATGGTAGTGTTTCTTCCAGTTCTTGTCGTTCTTTAACATTTCATCATCAAGAACCTTACGGAAGTTTGATGGAGCCTTGCCGGATACTGTGCAGTATTCGTCTTCGATAAATGAAAGAGCGAATAAAGCTTCTCTGGCAGCAAATGTTAAGCCTGGACCAACTTTCAGAATGGCAACGCCATCTTCTACCATTTCTCTTAACTTGATCTTGGTCTGGTAGTCAGTTGAGTGTCCTTCAAATACCAGGTCAGGGATTTCTTTGATGGCAGCTGATAATTCCTTAGCTTTTTCTCTGTCATATTCAGTGCAGCCTGCATCTTTTTCTTCAACACCTGGCTGTACAACGATAGCCAGTACTCTTTCCCATACTGGGCTGAGGTTTTCGTTTGCGAAGGCTTTCTTGAATGTTTCCATAGTAGCCTTGAAGTCTTCAACCTTTGTTACCTGTACACCTTCATCAACGGCAGCCTGTGAACCGCCTGGAATAGGTACTTCTGAACCAACGATATATACTGGTTCAACTGCATCTGGGTTTTCCTTTAACAGTTCGGCATAAGTTTCTTCAGCAACCTTTACAAGTGTTGCACCACGTCTGGCAATTGTTTCATCTGATAATCTTGTATTAGGATCATCATCGGCAACTTTCATTGATGTATCAACGTGGATCTTGGTAAAGCCGGCTCCGACATAGGCTTTAATCAGATCTACGGAGTTTTTCATAGCTTCAGCTTCTGGAAGTGAAGACCAGGTTAAAGGACCTAAGTGGTCGCCACCCAGGAAGATTCTTGATTTATCAAAACCTAATTTATCAGCGATTTCATAGACGAAGTCTCTGAAGTCTTTTGGTGTCATGCCGGTGTAGCCGCCAAACTGGTCACACTGGTTAGCTGTTGATTCGATTAATACGCAGCTGTTATCTTCAAGACCTTTCTTGAGTACAGCCTCAATAACAAATGGGTTGGCAGAGCAGGCAGAATAGATACCTACAGCTTTGCCACTTTTCTGAATAGTTACAAGTTTCTGTAAAGCGTTTTTCATGTATGTATACCTCTCATATCAATAATACACTTTTTAGTTATTATTTGTATTATCGATATTAAAAAGTACAAATCGTTTTATGAAAAATATAAATGCCTTATTGATAAGGTAAATGTCTGTAACTTGAATAATTTAAATAATCATAAACTATAACCATAGAAAAGGGGATTATCTATGGGTATTAGTTCGTTATTGTTAAAACAGATTGTCATTATGTTTATTCTCATGAGTATTGGCTTTGTCTTGTATAAGATAAAGTACGTTACT
>JBJFHC010000010.1:0-1610 GCA_051893275.1 Erysipelotrichaceae bacterium
TGAAGGCTATCAGACTTTCCCGGTAATTATCTATAACTCCTATTTTGCGGAAACAGGCGGTGACCATAATTTTGGTGCAGCTATTTCGGTTATTGCGATAGTGATAACGGCCATTATTTTCCTGATTCAGAAGTATATTAACGGCAAGTTTACATTCACGATGAACGCTCTTCACCCAATTGAGAGAAAAGAGATTCACGGTATTCATTATGTGCTGGTAAATGTCTACAGCTGGTTTGTAGTAGCAGTAGCTTTCCTGCCGCAGATATATGTTATCTATACTTCTTTCTTAAAGACATCAGGAAAGATATTCTTGAAGGGGTTCTCGCTTGATTCTTACCGCTATGCCTTTACACATCTGACCAAGGCGATACCTAATACCTTTATTATCGGCGGTCTGGCACTGATTATTGTCATTGTGCTGGCAATACTTATTGCCTACCTGGTTGTAAGACGTAATAATCTGATGAACAAGGTCATTGATACTGTTTCCATGGTTCCATATATTATTCCAGGATCAGTAGTGGGTATTGCGCTGGTTATGGCATTTAATAAGAAACCGCTGGTTTTAACCGGTACGATGATTATCATGATTGTAGCCCTGGTTATAAGACGTATTCCATATACCATCAGATCTTCTACAGCAACCCTGCAGCAGATTTCCATGTCTATTGAGGAAGCAGCTATATCTCTTGGTTCCAGCAAGCTTAAGGCTTTCTTTAAGATTACGGTTCCAATGATGGCTAATGGTATTCTGTCAGGTGCCATAATGTCCTGGGTAACTATTATAACTGAGCTTTCTACGGCAATTATCCTGTATAATCTCAATACTATTACGCTTACTCTGGCAACATACACCTATGTTTCAAGAGGAAATTATGGTATTGCGGCAGCTTATGCGACGATACTTACAGTGTCGACAATTATATCTTTGCTGATATATATGAAAGTTACCGGAAACAAGGAAATTTCATTCTGATAAATCTTAGATCAGTGCTTAAATGTGCTGATCTTTTTTTGTAAAAAAATGAATGTAAGCGTTTTAAGAAATGAAGTTTAAGATATAATAATAATGTTGCTGAGTAATTTATGAATAAAATTGCATTGATATATGATTTTGATAAAACGCTTTCTCCAAGGGATATGCAGGAGTTTCATCTGATTCCTTCTCTGGGCTATGATGATCCTAAGGATTTCTGGGATAAATGTAAAATAGAGACTGACAGATATAATATGGACTCTATTCTTTCCTATATGCTGATGATTAAAAAGAGCAATCCGGATCTTACATACGAAGATCTGAAAAAGGAAGGCAAATATCTGGAACTTTTTAAGGGAGTTGATACCTGGTTTGAGCGTATTAACCGTTATGGCAAAAGAAGGGGAATTGAGGTAGAACATTATATTATTTCATCTGGATTAAAGGAAATGATAGAGGGTTCTAAGATTGCGAAGTATTTTAAACGTATTTATGCATGTTCATATGCCTATGATGATAATGGCAAGATTTTGTGGCCTTCAAGAGTTGTGAATTATACAACTAAGACGCAGTATCTGTTTAGAATAAACAAGAATGTTCTGGACGAAACTAATGACAGGGATTTAAACAG
>JBJFHC010000011.1:0-1610 GCA_051893275.1 Erysipelotrichaceae bacterium
ATCTAAAAGAACCTGTTTCCATTCTGGGAACTGATCAAAATGCAGCTTCTCATCATCAGCAGATAAAGCCAGATAAGAATTCAAAGTATTATATTCAGCAACCGAAGTAACTCTGGCTGTCTGACCATCTGGGTCATAGGCATTAAAGGCACCACCTTGCATCAGAGTATTGCCACCACATACAGAAGACTTTTCAATCATGATGACTGAAGTTCCATTCTGAGCTGCCTGGATTGCAGCCGCAAAACCAGCACCACCGGCGCCAACTACAACAACATCAGCCGACAGAGAAATATCATCCTGTTTCTCAGCATGGTAAGCATTGGCGTTTAATGTGTCCATATCAAGACCAGCATTCTTGGCCGCATCTGTTGCTGCACGCATGATCGCATTAGAACATAAAGTGGCACCAGTTACTGTATCAACAGTTGTAGTCTGATGTTCAACCATTTGTTCAGGAATTCTGGCCATGGCTACCGAAGCAACACTGGCAGTTTCATGTATTTCACTAAGTTCAACAGCTGTAATTTTTCCATCTTCCACAGTCATCGAAACCTTAACCGGACCCTGCATTCCGACAGACTCACCTTCAAATGTACCAGATACTGCAGAAGAAGCATTTCCGCTGTCTTTGGCACAGCCAGAGAGTGTCACAACCATCATCAGAGCCAACAAAAAAGATAATAGTTTTTTCATTATTAAACATACCTCCACATTTAAAAATAAACCTGTAATCAACTTACAGGTCAATATTTTTGTGAAATTATTATTAAATTAATACCGAGATACCTATCTGATAAATACGTTTATCATCTTCTCTTCTTGATGAACTGATTCTGCCCAGAAAATCACTCTTAACCGAAAGATTATTATCTTTTAAATAAGAAATCATTGGCTGCAGATCATTAATACAGATTTTATCAGGCCTTTCACATTCAAATACCAGATATACAGCTTTACCGCCTTCTCTTTTCTCAATACCCCTGATATTCAAATCAAATTCTTTGTAATATCTTTCAATTATCCCCAGACCAAAATCAATATGACTGATTTCCCCATTCATGACATCCTCTTTTGATATTTTAAGGGCAATATAAGAATAAGGTATCTTCTCAAACAGCAGATCTGCTGAAGCACATAAATCATTTATTTTCTCTTTTGTATAATCCCAGAGATTATACATGGCTGTCAGATTATCAATCATATTCACTTCATCGGGACCAGCCATTCTGGAATATTCAGTAAGCATATTCACTCTTTCAATTCTTTTCTTCAGTTCCTCAATCTGTTTTTCGCATTCCGCAATATATGCATCAGAGTAACTGTTCAGAAACTCGCTCCCGCTTTTCAAGCACCTTTCTGCGTTGTCTAATGACATATCAAGACTGCGATATGATGAAAGCAGGTGCAGATCAAGCGCATCCAGAATATCAAAATTTCGATAATTATTATCAGTTCTATCGCACATCAAAAGACCCTGACGGTCATAATATCGTATAGTGCTGGCATTTATACCCAGCATTTTAGACAGATCATTTACTTTCATAGATCACTCACAATATTCTGTATCCAGAAACCACTTTTTACCAGCACAAATCCAGCCACTGTTT
>JBJFHC010000012.1:0-1607 GCA_051893275.1 Erysipelotrichaceae bacterium
AAATTCTGCCCGTTATCAACAAGGTAGATCTGCCTTCAGCTGATGTGGAAAGAACCAAGAAGGAAATTGAGGATGTTATTGGTTTAGACTGTTCCAACGCACCATGTATTTCGGCTAAGACCGGTTTAAATGTTGATCAGGTACTGGAGGGAATTGTAAACTACCTGCCTTGTCCAAAGGGCGATAAAGCTAATAAGCTGCAGGCCCTGGTATTTGATTCATATTATGATTCATACCGTGGGGTTGTTGTTTTTGTGGCGGTTAAAAACGGTTCAGTTAAAGTTGGCGACAAAATTAGACTGATGCAGACAAATGCAGTCTATGAAGTTACTGAACTTGGTGTAAAGACGCCATATGAAATAAAAAGAAATGAACTATCAGCTGGTGATGTAGGCTATATCTGTGCGGCTATTAAATCAATCCAGGATGTTCATATCGGTGATACGGTTACATTAAATGAGTATCCATGTGAAAACCCACTACCTGGCTATCGCAAGATGAATCCGATGGTTTACTGTGGCATGTATCCAACTGACAACAATAAGTATAATGACCTAAGAGATGCCCTAGAGAAGCTGCAGTTAAATGATTCATCCCTTACTTTTGAGGCTGAATCTTCCAAAGCTCTGGGCTTTGGTTTCAGATTAGGATTTTTAGGACTATTACATATGGAAGTTATTCAGGAAAGACTGGAAAGGGAGTATGGCATGAACCTGATTGCCACCGCTCCATCGGTTGTCTATAAGGTTACCCTGACTGATGGTTCCATTAAAATGATAGATAATCCATCAATGATGCCTGACAATACCGTAATCGATTATATTGAAGAACCATATGTAAAGGCTTCAATCATGGTACCAAATGAATATATAGGTGCGGTAATGGAGCTGTCGCAGAAGAAACGCGGTATCTATATTGATATGACCTATATTGATGATAACCGAAATCAGCTTAATTATGAGATGCCATTATCGGAAATCATTTTTGAATATTTCGATAAACTCAAATCCGTAACCAGGGGCTATGCCTCTCTGGACTATGAACTGATTGGCTATAAGAAATCAAATCTGGTCAAGATGGATATCCTGCTTAATGGTGAAATCATTGATGCCTTATCAATAATTGTTCATCGTGATTTTGCCTATCCGCGTGGTCAGGCCATTACCTCTAAGTTAAAGGAACTGCTTCCTAAGCAGCAGTTTGAAATACCGGTACAGGCTGCCATCGGCAACAAAGTTATTGCCAGAACCAATATCAAGTCTTTAAGAAAAGATGTACTGGCCAAGTGTTATGGTGGCGACGTATCCCGTAAGAAGAAACTCTTAGAGAAACAGAAAGAAGGAAAGAAACGTATGAAGGCTGTTGGTTCAGTGGAAATACCGCAGGAAGCTTTCATGGCTGTTCTTTCACTGGATGACGATGATTAAGCATCTCTACGTTCATGTTCCTTTCTGCAGAACCATCTGTTCATACTGTGACTTCTGTCATCGAGTATATGATAAAAAATCAGCAGAACTATATCTGAACAGAATAAGGGAAGAAACAAAGGAATGCTCAGATAATTACGAAACAATCTATATAGGCGGTGGCACTCCCACCGCTTTATC
>JBJFHC010000013.1:0-1601 GCA_051893275.1 Erysipelotrichaceae bacterium
TTATTAAGGGAAACAGATGTTGGGTATATGGGCCATGATGCTGAACTTTTTTCAGGTTCCATTGAAGAAAATATAAAGATGGGTAAAGAAGGAGATATTTCTGAAGTTCTTAAGGCTGTATGCCTGGATGAGGAAATAAAGGAATTTCCTGATGGTCTGGATACTGTTGTAGGTGATAATGAGCGTTTATCAGGAGGACAGAAGTCAAGGCTGATACTCTCTAGAACTCTGTATCATAAAAAGCCACTGATGATTCTGGATGATCCTTTTTCGGCTGTTGATATGAAAACTGAAGAGAAAGTATTTAATAATATGCAAAAGATATGCAGTGATTCCATTGTGCTGCTTATTTCGCATCGTTTATCGCTTTTTGATAAGCTGAATAAAGTTATCTATATAGGCAATGGAAATGTTACTGTCTCTAAACATGAAGAACTGCTTCAAAACTGCAGTGATTACAGACAGCTCTATTATGCTCAAAGAAAAGAGGCGGGCCATGAAAAATAATACAGTAAAAAGTATTGTGATGGATACAGTTCGAAAACAGCTGTTATTAAGTTTGGTTCTAATAATATCTGTTGTCCTTTCGGTTGGTTTTTCCCTTTTGCCGCCTCTGATACTGGAAAGAATAGTCGATGTATTATCTGAAAATAGAGACTTTGATTATTATCTGGCAGTACTATATTTTCTGACGGTCTGTTTTTCAGGAGTCAGTGATAGTTCAAAGGAAGTAATCATTACCGTATTTGGCCAGAAGGTTACGCATTCCATCAGGTCTGCACTTAGTGTCAAGCTGAATTTTCTTCCTTCATCCTATTATGTGAAAAATGAAAGTGGCGTTACTTCTTCCATTTTTGTCAATGATGTAAATACGGTGGAGAATCTGTTTTCTTCGGGCATAATTTCTATGATCTGTGATCTTATAAAGCTTGTGGCCATAATAATTATTATTTTTACCAGAAGCGTGGGTCTGGGTATTATTCTGATAATTGTTACACCATTTGTATTTTATCTTACAAGAGTCTTTCAGAAGTGCATGCTTAAAGCCCAGAGCGATAACCGCAGGGCAATAGCCAACATTAATCAGCAGATACCAGATGCCATAAACTGTATGCGTACAATACATCTTCTGAATGGCGAGGATTTTATGCTTAAAAGATATGGCAAGTCTATTGATTTGAGCTATGATGCGCAAGAACGTTCTAATTTTTATGACTCCGTCTATTCGCCAATAATTGTTTCTATCAGTGCATTTCTGATTGGACTGGTTATGGCTTTTTCAGCCCAGAGTGGAACGATCAGATTTTTCTTTGGCATGTCAGCAGGCAGTGCTGCGGCAATAATTGCCTATATTGGAAACTTTTTTACGCCACTTGAAAATATAGGTATGGAGATACAGAATATTCAATCAGCCATTGCGGGTATTAAAAGAATAGACAGTTTTCTTAATGAGAGTGAGGAAGTTAAAACAGAGGCAGAACATCATGAATACTGCAGTGCAGTTGAAATAAAGGACATTGATTTTTCTTATGATAAAAACAGTCAGCTGATATTTGAAGGCTTTTCTTTGAATATAGAAGAAGGAGAAACTGTTGTGATTG
>JBJFHC010000014.1:0-6067 GCA_051893275.1 Erysipelotrichaceae bacterium
TCACGATAGCAGGATTCTTGACAATAGCCCTGGCAATACCTACTCTCTGTCTTTGACCGCCTGAGAACTGTGATGGGAAACGGGTAGCCTGCTCTCTTGACAAGCCTACCTTTTCCAGAATTCGATAAACCTTCTCATCCAGATCGGCCTGATCTTTATACTGATGATGAATAATCAGACCCTGTGCAATAATATCTTTTACCTTACGGCGAGGATTCAGACAGGCCATCGGATCCTGGAAGATCATCTGCATATTTGTACGCAGATAGCTTTCCGTTTCCTTATCCATTTTGCCGGAAATATCTTTTCCATCAAAGATAATTTTTCCATCAGTTGGATCATATAGACGGATGATTGATCTGCCGGTAGTAGATTTACCTGAACCAGATTCACCAACCAGACCATAGGTTTCACCCTCATAGATATCAAACGAGATTCCATCAACCGCCTTGGTAGTAAAAGTTCTGGAAATCTTGAAATACTGCTTAAGATTTTCTACATGAAGCAGAGGTGTTCTAGTTTCAGCCATTGTAGTTTGCCTCCTTCTTCATCTTCGCAATTTTATCTTTCAGTTCCTCAGGCAGATCAATCTTTGGAGCCCTAGGATCACATAGCCATGAAGCTACACGATGCTGGCCACCGACATTGAACAGAGGTGGTTCAGCTTCAAAATCAATATTCAGTGCGTATGGATTTCTTGGTGCAAAAGCATCACCTTTAATTCGGTTAGTCAGATCAGGCGGCGTACCGGCAATGGCGTAAAGACGATCGGTGTTGGTATCAACATCTGGCATAGATGCCAGTAAGCCCCAGGTATATGGATGACGCGGATCATAGAAAATTTCATTGATTCTGCCCTTTTCTACAATACGTCCGGCATACATTACCGCTACATAGTCTGCAACCTTGGCTACTACGCCTAAGTCATGGGTAATATAGATAACTGATAAACCCTTTTCGTTCTGAATTTCCTTAATCAGTTCCAGAATCTTGGCCTGAATAGTAACATCCAGGGCAGTTGTAGGTTCATCACAGATCAGTACATCTGGATCAGAGGCCAGGGCAATCGCAATTACGACTCTTTGACGCATACCACCCGATAATTCATGCGGATACTGTTTCATACGCTTCTCTGGGTTTTCGATACCTACTTTTTTCAGAAGATCAAGAGTTCTCTCTTTAGCCTCCTGCTTAGAAATCTTCTGATGTTCCAGCATTGGTTCCATAATCTGCTTGGCAATTGTCATGGTAGGATCTAGAGAAGTCATAGGATCCTGGAAGACCATGGAAATCTTGCGTCCACAGAATTTATAACGGATTTCTTTCTGTGACAGCTTAGTCAGATCGGCTACCTGTTCATTTCCGTTTTCATCTTTGTAGTAATAATTTATTTCACCATTTTCGATAATACCATTTGAATCTAGAATACCCATAATAGTCTTACAGGTTACAGATTTACCAGATCCTGATTCACCTACTATCGCAATGGTTTCTCCCTTAAACAGATCAAGTCTTACACCGCGAATGGCATTAACGACACCATGATTTGTCTTAAAAGAAATATTCAGATCTCTTATTGAAAGGACTCTGTCTTTCTTGTCTCTTTTTACATCGTTACTCATAAGTCCCTCCTTATCTGTTCATCTTAGGGTCAAAGGCATCTCTTAGACCATCGGCAAACAGGTTAAAGCTAAGCATTAGTAAAGCCAGTACAATAACCGGAATCATCAGCATATGCGGATAAGTAATCATTGACTTATAGCCATCAGAAATAAGTGAACCAAGTGAAGCCAGAGGTGCAGGAACACCCAGACCAACAAAGGACAGATAAGCTTCCATAAAGATGGCGTTTGGAATCGAGAACATCGACTCTACAATAATCTGACCAAAGATATTAGGAAGGATTTCCTTAAAGATAATAAAGAAGTCCTTGGCACCTAAAGTTCTGGCAGCCAATACATATTCCATTTCCTTAACCTTCAATACCTGAGCACGGGTAATTCTTTCCATACCTATCCAGCCGGTAATCATTAAAGTAAAGATTACGGAATAGATACCAGCTGGAAGCACAAGACCTAACAGAATGACGATAACCAATGTTGGAATACCGTTCAAAATTTCGGCAATACGCTGCATAATCATATCAACCTTGCCGCCGAAGAAACCAGAAACCAGTCCATAGACAATACCTACACAGATATCGATTAATACAGCTGTTAAAGCAATGATTAAGGATACTCGTGTTCCTTCCCAGACTCTTGTAAACAGGTCTCTGCCCAGAGCATCAGTACCAAACCAGTAATAAACATCGGTCAAGCCCTTAGTCAGATACTGATTCTTGCCATTACGCATACCATCGAACAGACCGATTTTTTCGATACCTGGAATTCTTGGAACCAGATTGGCATTGGCCGAAATCATTGATTTATATGTGTGTTCGTTCATTGAAGGACCAAAAATTGCCATCACAATAATAATCAGAATGATAACTGTCGCAATCAGGGCTCCCTTATTCTTCTTAAAATTAGTCCAGACATCCTTGGCATAGGATGTAGCCTTATAGTTCTTATCAATCAGCTTCTCATCTTTAGAATGAGCGAATTCAAAATCATGTTCTTTTACTTCATAATCTATGCTTCGCATATTAAGAACCCTCCTTTGAAACTCTGATACGTGGATCAATTACACCATAGAGAACATCCACTACCAGCATGGTCACAATATACATCAAAGAATATACAAAGGCGCAGGCGATAGTAACATTGTAGTCGTTCATCTGAATAGCCGTAATCATCAGTGTACCGATACCTGGAATACCAAATACCTTCTCTACTACGGAAGAACCAGTTAATAGGTTAACCATAATTGGACCCATAACAGTAATGATTGGAATCAGAGAGTTTCTTAAAGCATGTTTTATAATAACCTTATAGTCCTTTAAACCCTTAGATTTAACCAGAAGAATATAATCAGAATTCAAAACATCAAGCATTTCTGATCTGGTAAAACGGGCTATATTGGCCGTTGGCGAAAATGACAGCGCAATTGCTGGAAGTATCAGCGATTTTGTCGCCTCCTTGGCGTTATAGAGTATCGGGAAAAGTCCCAGCTTATAGGCTACAAAATAACACAGAACCAGCGCAAATACATAGGCAGGAAGTGATACACCGATAACCGAAATAGTTGAACACAGTGTATCAATCCAGGTATTGTGGTTTAAGGCAGCCAGAATACCAAGCACTAAACCGGTAACAGTACCAATAGCCATCGCCATCAGACCAAGTTTAATCGAAATCATCAGACGGTCAGCTACCATGGTAGTAACTGAGAAATTCTTATTAATCGCATAAGAAACACCAAAGTCACCCATCAGCATATTCTTTAGATAAGTAACAAAGCGGATAAAGAATGGTTTATCAAGTCCATACTTGGCATACAGCAGTGCCAGCTGGGCTTCAGTCAGTTTTTCATCATTAAATGGAGAACCTGGCATCAGATCCATCATAAAAAAGAGCACTAGTAAAATTACGAACAATGTGGCTAAGCTTACGAGTATTCTTTTTCCTACATACTTCTTCATTTAATTCTCCTTTCTTTTTGTAAAAAACTACTAGAGTGAGAACACCCACTCTAGTAGTTGAACTCATTTAAACTACAGCTTATTTAACCATATGACGGTAGTTATCAACACCACCGGCATGATACTGGATACCTGTTAAACCAGGATTCATAAGAGCTGTATTACCAGCCTGGTATAATGGAACGATGGCAACTTCTTCGTTTACCAGAATTCTTTCAGCTTCAACCATGTCGAGCCATCTCTGAGTACCGTTGGCAGCATCTTCACCAAAGCAGGCCTTTTCAACTAACTCATCATAAGCAGCGTTTTCGAAGTGACCATAGTTATTAGAAGCACCAGTTGTAAACAGATCAATATAAGTCTGTGGATCGGCATAGTCTGGACCCCATCTGTGTACAGCGAATGTGTAGTTATCATCCTGCATATCCTGAAGTCTTGTCTTCTTAGGTTCGCACTTGGCGATGATAGAGAAGCCAGCTTCTTCTAAAGCGTTCATGATATACTGAGAAACATTCTTAGTTACATCTGAATCTTCATACATTAATTCAAGTTCAATCTTATCTACACCAAGTTCAGCCTTAGCTTCTTCTACCAGAGCCTTAGCCTTATCTGCATCAAAGCCTAATACCATCTGACCAGCGATGTCACGGTAATCCTTACCATCAGGATTTACAGCAAAGTTACTTGAAACGATACCCTTTAAGGCAACTGAACCATCCTTTAATACAGTATCACACATTTCTTCTGTGTTGATTGCATAAGCGATAGCCTGTCTTACCTTGGCATTTGCCAGATATTCATTATGGTAGTTAAGAGATAAGTACCATGCATAACCTGAAGCATATGTTACAACATCATCTCTGTCTGCATAGTCATCAATAACTTCTGAAGTAAGCTTTACATAGTCAATGTTACCTGCTTCATAATCTAAGATAGCTGACTGACCCTGAATCAGACGGAAAGTGATTGAATCAACATTTTCTTCATAGCTTGCAGCGTCCCAGTAGCTTTCATTCTTTTCGAAAGTATATGAATCACCTAAAGTCCAGGAAACCATCTTGTATGGACCTGAGTAAATCATGTTGTCTACTGTTAATGAATACTGATCGCCCTGAGCTTCAACAAATTCTTCATTTAAAGCGAAGAATGAAGGGAAAGCACAAAGAGAAAGTAAGAAGTCACAAGGAATATCCAGTTCAACAACGAACTTAGAATCACCATCAGCGTAGAAATTAACGATATGGCAGGTATCCTTTAAGAATGCATAATCAGAAGCAGTGTTTGGATCAAACAGTCTAGACCAGCCATAAACGAAATCGTTGGCAGTAATCTTTGTACCATTTGACCAAGAAGCATCTCTGATAGTGAATTCATACTTCAGACCATCTTCAGATACAGTCCAGCTTTCAGCTAAATCTGCAACAGGAACACCTGCTTCATCAAGCTGAGTTAAACCAGACATACATAATGTAATGGCAATGAAACTTGTTCCATCAGTAGCGATAGAAGAATCCATTGTATTAACATCAGTATCTGTAGCGATAGTAGCACTTGTCGCAACAGCAGTATCACCACCAGCTGGAGTATCAGTTTTCTGACCACAGCCAGCAAGGAGTAATAAAGCTAACATAAGAATTAATAATTTCTTCATTTCCTGTTTTCCTCCTATGAAAAAACATAGTTATAGTTTAATACTAAAAATTTAAAGTCTCAATAAAGTTTTCACACAATTTTCACAAAACTTCACTTTTGTAACATTTTTTCTGAAAATATTTACATGTAAGCGCTTACTAATGAAAAAAAGCTTCAATGAAGCTTTAATTATTTTTAGACCTTTCATCTATACAGATTCCAATAAATTTTGTCATCAAAGGAACATAAGTCAGGGCAAACATTGTGCTGCCAGCCACCATTACTTCCCTTTTATACCTGGGCGCAAGTGCAGATCCAATCACCATTCCCATGCCACAAAGACATATTTTTAACATTGCCAGATCCTTCCAGTCTGACTCTTTTACATATCTGTCGGCTGTTTTAAAAATATTATTCATAAGATTCACCTCTAATACTATCATAACAAAAATGCCCACGTAATGTGGACATTTATAAATAGTTTTCAATTCTTTCCTTAAGAATATCAATATTGGTTTTCTTTAAAGTTGAAACATATACAAGCTTATCTGTTTCAATACCAGTCAGCTCAGATATCAGCTTAATATTCTTCACTCGTTCATTGCCTGATACCTTATCCGACTTATTCAGAACAATCATGAATGGAATATTCATTTCTTTAAGATATTCAATCATTTCAAGATCATCCTTAGTTGGCTTATGGCGGATATCGAGAATTAGCGCACATAGTCTAAGTGCTTCTCTTGAAGAGAAATAATTCTCCATCATGTCACCAAACTCAATCAGTTCTTTCTCCGATCTGTTGGCAAAGCCATAGCCTGGAACATCACAGACGGTATACTTATCATCGACATT
>JBJFHC010000015.1:0-1589 GCA_051893275.1 Erysipelotrichaceae bacterium
CCCTGTCCAGTTCATTTAAAATGATGTTTGATAATAATGGGCTTAAATTGCCACCTTATGTAGAGATAGATATTATGCCGAGTAACTTCAGTTTTTGTGCTTAAAAACACAGATCTGTACTTTGTTTTCTCGGCATAATATTTTCATTTCAAAGAGTTAAGAAAATCCATGAGGTCCTGATCCTTGCGCCAGTCAGGAAGGTCGGACGCTTCTGTAATCTTAGGGGAAAGTTTATAGATAGCTTCTTCTTTAAGCCTATTATCTGCTTTAGCGTAGATCATGGTTGTCGAAATATCTTCGTGGCCAAGAAAATCTCTTATATACACAATATTAATTCCTGCTTCCAGCATGTGCATGGCCTTACTATGGCGAAACATGTGACAATGAACATGTTCTGGAAATGAATTATCCTGTGCGTGAAGCTTATCTGAGTATTTTTTGACAATATAAGAAACACCATCACGGTCAATTTTCTGATGATTTCGGTTTGTTATAAGATATTCATCTGATAAACTTCCTTTACGGTACTTTCCAAGGTACTGCTCAATCAGTTTTGAAGTACCATCGCTAATGACAATTGTTCTTGTTTTATTGCCTTTTCCATGAAGGCAGACTGTTGATGTACCTGACAAAAATACATCTTTAATCCTTATATCGCACAATTCCTGTACTCTGCAGCCTGTATCATAAAGTACCGTAAGGACAATCCGGTGTCTGAACCCGGTTAAAGAATGCGTATCTGGCATATTTATCAGTTTCTTTGTCTGTTCAACTGTCAGATAAGATATCTCCCTTGATGATGATTTTTTTGACTTAATACCACCTACATCCATCAAAACATTCAGATTCTCAATACTTTCAAGCTGGGCGTATTCACAAAATGATTTAATGGCTGCCAGACGCTGGTTTGCGGATGTGACACTTGCACCACTGTTGCGATACCATTCTAAAAATTCTATGATAAGAGTTCTGTTAAAATCCTTCAGATAAAATGATGACAGTTTAATTCCTTTGATATTCTGAATATATTTGATAAGAATTTCAAAAGTATCTCTATAACTTAATACGGTATTTTTGGAATAGTTTCTCTGAAGAGGAAGATAATCCGTCAGAAAAGATGATAAAAGCCTGGCGAAATCAGTAGAATTCTTTTTCATCTGTCTCTACCTCGCTGATTATATCCGGGAAGGATTTTTCAATCTGTTCTTTTATATATGGAAAACGACTGGCTGTAAGTTTGAGATAATATGCTGTCTCCGCAAAACTTTCGTGGCCTAAAATTGTTTTCATATAAGGAAGATAAACCATTAGGTCTTTATCTTCATCTGTAAATTTCTTTAATATATTTATGCAGTAGGTGTGTCTGAGATCGTGTATCCTTGGACCTTTGCCAGTGTGACTGATACCTGCTTTTTCAAGATATCTTCTGAAGTTATGATAAACATTCTGCAGAGTCATAGGGGTTCCTGGCCTGATTAAGAAAAAATATTCGTTCTCATCTGAGTTTTGATGTATCTTGTCTTTTATCTCTTTGCATCTTTCAATTAGACTTTCATGAATAGGAACCAGCCTTTCTTTGTGATTCTTGG
>JBJFHC010000016.1:0-1580 GCA_051893275.1 Erysipelotrichaceae bacterium
TTTTTAAAACCGGTCCTATCTTCTTTATTCCCAGCATATCAACAATATTGTTGATAGCTTCCCTTGTCCTGGCATGCTCATCCCGATAGATTATATATGATCTGACTTCCTTGAAATACTCCTTTTTCATCAGTTCGATTTCCACCATATCCTGTATCCATTCAACAGTAACCGGTTCATTTCTGGAAGCCTTGACTTCGATGGAATTCTCAATAGAAAAAATAATATCCTGAAGATCATTTTCCGGACTTATTCTTCCCTCGCTGGCAAAAACCTTGCGAATGGCATTCTTTATTTTTTCACTGGAATATTCCTGAAGATTTCCATCTCTTTTAATTATTACCATGACAATATTTTACTATATTTTTATTCTAACAATCTGAGCATTGCCCGAATAATCGCTATCAACATTGTACCCAAGATGAATCAGCCTTTTATTCTCTGCTTCTTTATATTCATCCTTTGGACAATAAGCTATTTCCACATAATCATCATAGTAACGGATTTCAGGAAGCTTATACCTTATGGCCATATTAAAGTTATGAACAAGAATATCATTAAGAACTTCACTTATTTCCATATTTCTGTCTATAACATATTTCTCTTCAAAGACATTCTTTGTTTCCAGCAGTTCATCCAGCCGTTTTGAATCAATGGCATTCAAAAGATAGAGCCTCATCTTTTCATCATCCAGATAGACTGTATGGTTCTCATACTTTATTACATTCATATAACTCAGTATTGCAAGTGCAGCTCTTTCACCAAAACTGGCATAGAGAAACTTGTCCAGGTTGACCGGAACCTTAATACCGCATATAAGCGGTATTACATACTTTATAGTAAGTTTCTTGTTACGGTAGATAAGATACCTTATATGAGAAATTCCACTGCTGTGAGTATTTTTTCTAAGGGTATCTGTCAGAACATTGGGATTATAGATAGTATATTCCTTAAAATTCTTTAAATAAAATTCTGCCGATGTTGACCTTAAAGGCAGTACTCCAGTTATATAGACCAGAGCTATATGCTTATCATCTGTATCTGGTACCAGTTCTGGAATATACCAGGAACAGTTGTTGACATTTCTGACATATCTCATCCAGTTTCGATCTATATAGTCAAAATCATCAATAAAAATCATAAACTGCCTTTTCGTAGCTGCATATATTTTTCTTAAAACATCAGACAGTTCATCCTTTGAATCAAAGCCAACTAGTTTATATTCACTTTTAACTTCCGACAATAATTCATGATACATCATCTCAACAGGCAAGCTGTCTTCAGGATTATTGAGAAGAAGTTCTTTCAGGCTTATTTTGATTACATCATAGTTTCCTGAGTGTTCATCCTCAAATTCAAAGAGATTATCATTATTATCTCCATAATAAGACATCAGAAAATTTAGAAGGTCGCTTTTGCCGCTTCCTTCAGGATGTGCTATGCAGATTCTTTTTTCTTTAGTGTTAATTTTTGAAGAGACATAAGTTACCAGTTCTTTTTCTTTGCCGGCAAGCAGGTCTTTATTGACCTGATACCTGGTGCAGCCGGGATTTAGATATTTGCGCATTCCTTAACCTTTC
>JBJFHC010000017.1:0-5966 GCA_051893275.1 Erysipelotrichaceae bacterium
AAAAAGAGAACTGGCTCAGAACAGTTCTCTTAAAATTTCTTGTCCATTGGTTTACTCGCTTTATCGGTCATACTCTTGCAGATTACCGATATGTTTCTGCAAGGCTTTACCTTGATAAAAGTAGAACCTCTTTCATAACTTATAAGACCTCATTTTTCTTATTGATTTAAATGTACTCTCATCTGACATCAATAAGATCAGATGAGATCTAGTGAATTTCGAGTAGAATCTCCTTCATATAAGTCCTCCTTAGATCTGCACACTTTTTGATCTAAACGTAAACCTTTACTTCTTTTACACCTTTAATATACCCCATATATCCAAATATAAACAGTCTATAAATACAAAAATATTTAAGGTATAATTAATATGTTGAGTGTAAAACACTCTTTTTAATTTTCACCAATATAATAATGCCGGTTATTATCTAAACAGATACAGGAAAGCCTGCCGCCATATACCATGCCACAGTCAATATTAATATGATTCTTATACTCCAGTATTAAAGCCTGCCTGTCACTTCTTGTAAGCTGCACTGGCACATGACCGGTAATATGATAAGTATCCTTAAGATAACAGTTATCAAAATCAATATAGCCATAGACAAAACAGCTCTCATCATAGTCACTCAGACTCTTATTCTCATCAAAAAGCTCATCATTAAAAGTATGCGAAAGAAGATAGCTCTTACCATTAACGCTGATCAGCTTATAAGTACCAAGCTTAGCTAAATAATCAAGAATCTGATGCTTATGATTACTATCCAGATCCATAAACTGCTTAAGCGTAGGACCACCGCCATTCTCACTTACCCAGGTACTGATTACTTTATATAAATCCATAGAAAGATGAGAGTTAACAGATACATCATCAATAGAATTAACTAAGGCAGTCAACAAAAGAAAAGCATCATTTTCATGATTTCCCTTAAGCAATACAATATTGTCCTTAGACATAACATACTGAAGCAAGGCAATAGGTTCCTCACCTCTGTCTAAAACATCCCCCAGTATATACATGGTATCCTCATCTTTAAAATCAATAGTTTTCAGCAGACACTTAAACTCTTCGAAACAGCCATGTATATCTGAACATACATATATCATAGTTCAATTATAGAATAATGTAACTATTACCATCAATATGAAAATATTTACAATTACTTATAAATAAACTTCTAGCTCCCTCACCTTTGAAAACTTGAAAACTAACCAGAGTCCCTGATTTTTTAAATACTCAGTTAAAAAAAGACTGATGAAATTTCACCAGCCTGATTAACAGCCAAAACCGTCAATGACAGTATCATCTTCCTTAATTGGATGATAATGAGCCTCACAGAAAGCCCCGCAGAACTTGCCATACTATGTAAGCTTAAATACCTTAGAACCACACTTTGGACAGATCATATCTGTTGACTCCTCTTCATACTCATCTCTCTACAGATCAACAAATTCCGAGAAACATCCACCATTAATCTTTTCCAGCTCATCTTCATTTAACAAAAATTTATTTTCTTCCATTTTCTATCGTCTTTCCTTACAGTTATTTATATATACGTTTAAAAACTAAACAAGTAAACAAAATTATTTAGCTTCATAAACTGTGCCATAATTATTAAAATAGATTACAGCCCCATATTCATCATAACGATACTCATACTCACGATTATCCAGAACACTTGTATACTTATAAGACTTACTGATCAGATTATCATAGGTTTCTACAGTCTCTGTAGATATCAGTTTATTATCCAGATCATAAGTTTCCTTCTTATAGTTAAACATATTGCCGTAATATTCAGTTACCGTTATATCCGAAAGACTTTCATCATCCAGATTATTATTATAGGCAATCACCTTATCTCCCTCATATTCATAGACAGTATAGGAATCCATAGTAAGCTCGCCATCATCTTCAATAGTACCCGATTCCTCTTTAATGAGCCTGTCATTATCATCATAGAAAAACATAACATGGTTTTTAGTTCCAAAGAATAAATAATCCTGAGTACTTATTAAACCCTTATCATCATACTCAGTCGTCAGTTCAACCTTTACATTGCCACTTTCATCCTTTGAACAATAATAGACAATAATATCATCCTGATAGCCAAACTCTCCAGTGGAAGTAAGATTCATATCGGCATCATAGGTCTCAGTATGAGTAAAATTGCCCTGGTCATTATAGTCAAATCTTTTAACATAATAATCTATTTCATTAGAATTATTAAGCTCAATCTTCTTGACTTCCTTACCATCATAATAAACAACAGTACTTACTGGTACGCCATCTGAATCATAGCTCGTCAGCATCGAAACCTTCTCAGGCTCTATTTCCTTAACTTCAGCCTTATTTGAACAGCCGGTAAACAGTAAAAGAATAAGCAGAATACTAAATAACTTTTTCATTCAAACCTCACTTTGTCTTTATATTATACCCATCAGATGTTGCCTCAAAGCTACCTTGAAAAATTATTAACCCATCTATTCACTCTCCTTCTTCTTACATTATTTTATACGCAATTTATTAAACAAAGTATAATATATTAACCGGAGGAAACTATGAACTATTCACAATATATAACAGAAACACTAGAAACATTAACATCAATCCCATCACCAAGTGGCTATACAGACAGGGTAAGTGAATACCTGATTAACACGCTAAGTGATATGGGCTATAAACCCACGAAAACAGTTAAAGGCAATGTCGAATGCATTCTTAATGAAGGAAATAATCCTTTAGTACTGGCTGCCCATGTCGATACCCTTGGTGCCATGGTACGTTCCATCAAAGATAATGGAAGACTAAAACCTACCACCATTGGCGGACACCAGTGGTCAACCGCTGATGGAGAAAACTGCTACATCTTCACAAGAGACAACAGACAGTATACTGGTGTAATCTTGAACAAAGAGCCAAGTGCCCATGTAGCCAGTGAGAAAGTTGAAACAAAAGAAGAAAACATGGAAATACTTCTGGATGAAAATGTAAATTCCAAAGAAGAAGTATTAAAACTTGGCATCAACAATGGTGACTATATTGCCTTAGACCCAAGAACAGTTATCACTGAAAGTGGCTATATCAAATCAAGATTCCTGGATGACAAACTAAGTGCAGCCATACTAATCACCTTAGCCAGATATCTCAAAGAAGAAAAAGTAACTCTAAAAAGAAAGCTCACCATTATCTTCACCGTTCATGAAGAAGTAGGCTTTGGCGGATCATTTATACCAAGTGACACAAAAGACATGATTAGCGTTGATATGGGCTGCGTAGGTGATGATCTTAGCTGCAAAGAGACAATGGTATCTATCTGCGCCAAAGACTCAGGTGGACCATACAACTATGAACTCACTACCGAATTAATCAATATCGCAAAGGATAATAATCTTGACTATGCCATTGATATCTACCCACACTATGGCTCAGATGTTGAAACTACCATAAGAGCAGGCTATGACATACGCCATGCCCTGATTGGTCCTGGTGTCTATGCCTCACACAACTATGAACGTTCACATATCAAAGGTGCAGTAAATACTTTTGAACTGCTCAAGGCATTAATTTCTAATTCAATTTGTTTATTCTAGACATTTACTGTTAAAATGTTTAAGTATGCCAAGAGTATCAACCAAAGAAAACAAAAACATCTATTTCCGTACAAGAGAAGAACTTAATCTCACAAGAGAAGAAGCCTCTGAACTTTTAGAGACAATGGCTCCTGAAAGAATTGAGAAAATCGAAAACGAAAGAAGCATACCTCATCCTGATGAAGTACTCCTCATGGCGGAAAAATATAAGTCACCACAGCTATGCAACCACTATTGTGCCAATGAATGCCCAATAGGCAAACAGTATGTACCAGAAGTAAAAATTAAAGATCTGAGTGCCATTACACTGGAAATGCTGGCAAGCTTAAACTCAATGCATAAGAAACAGGAAAGACTTATTGAAATAGCGGCTGATGGCAAAATATCCAATGATGAACTGGATGACTTCATCAATATCCAGTCAGAACTGGAAAAGATATCCATTACCGTTGAGGCTTTACAGCTCTGGTCAGAGGATATGCTGGCAAAGGGCAAAATAGATATTGAAGAATATAGAAAAAGAACACAGGAGCTAAAATAATTAGAAGTCACAAAAGATGAAGCGTAATGCTTCATCTTTTTTATTTTTCTACAAACAGTAAAATAGATAGCCTTATTTCACTCTTTCTGTCCTGTTTACTATATTCAGTAAAAAGTATCATTGAATCATACAAAGGAGATAGGTATGACATGTAAACAAAGAATAGAAATTATCAGACTGATACAAAAAATAGAAAACAGACCTTTGTATGCCAAAAATATTGGCTTAACTTATTCAATCAAAAAGAAAGGACAATAAACAATGATCACATTAATATTATTTATGGGATTTATCACCTTTATGTTATGGCTGGGCTTCAAACTCACAGGAGCCCTCTTAAGTGCCATTATCTGGATAGCCGTACTTGTACCAGTATCAATTGTACTGTTTGCCTTAGGACTTGTATGTTGCATAAGTATCATCTTAATACCAGTTGGAATAAAGCTCTTTGGAGCAGCGCTGAGTGTACTTATACCATGAACAGGACCATTGAAAAGTACGCTCTTCCTTTATCAATTGTAATTACTTCAATATATGCTGTCTTATTGGCACTTGCTGTTGTATAATGATTGAACACAAGGAGACATATGAAAAACTTCAGAGACATCTATAATAAAACATTTATCTTAAAACTCAACAAAGAAGAACAGAATCTCTTAATTAACAAAGACAAAGAATACTGTCTTTGTTTTGGCTATATTGACCGCGAAAAAGGACTTATGGCCCTGCTTCTAAATGAAGTGGACATCATTGAAGGCGGTATAAGTGTCGAAAGTTCGTTAAGCGGAAGACAGCTTCATATAGAAGACGTTAACCAAAGAGAAATAATTCCCTATTCAATAAACAAGACAAAACATAGACAGCTCATCGAAAAATATAAAGCCACAAAAGCTGTTGAAGATACCAGAATTATGGACTTCATCGATAAGCTGAGAAAACCGGACCACCCGGATATTATACAGGTAGTACTTATACGCGAAGGTCTGAAGGAAGAAAGCGTATGGGCCAGGATTACCGATCTTCTGCCAGTACAGGGTTTTATTATCTGCGAAATGCTGGAGGAACCATATCAGAAATTTGGCTACCACATCGGAAGTCCTATTGGTGTCTATGGCAGAGAAATAGATGACACCGTTACTCTTTACTGCAACACAAATCCTATTATGCAGTTTCCAAGAGAAAAACTCGAAAATGGTCAGTTTCTGGAAAGTGTCATTGAAGATTTCTATGAACATCAGGATGATGAACATATCTTTAAAGTCATGGCTGTCTTAAGGGATTCGTCTGTCTATGTTTACTACAGCGTTGATGTCCACGAAGTAGCTTTTATGCAGTCCGGCAATGATCACTATATCGGCGTATTTAGTGAAGAACCAGAAGAATGCAAAGGCTTCTACATCAAAAAAGAACCTGTTGTCAATCTGATTAAAACCGCCATTAGACTTAATAATTTCATTAACGGTATTGTCGTAAATCCCTATACCAGACCATTTGAAATACCAGAAATGCTGTTTGATATGATACTTAATGCCCCTTCAAGTGTCATTGATGTTGCCTGAGGAAAATTATGACTGTAAAAATTCACAAACTAACTAAATACTACGGTAAAACAAGAGGCATCGAAAACTTCAATCTGGAACTAAATAAAGGCGAAATATTCGGTCTGATTGGGCCAAATGGTGCCGGTAAAAGCACAACCATCCGTTCCATCATGAACCTTCTAAATAAAAATGAAGGCAAAGTTTTTATTGAAGGTGAAGAACTAACCAGAGACAACATAAAACTCAAAGAAAAAATCGGCTACCTCCCAAGTGAAGTACACCTTTATTGTG
>JBJFHC010000018.1:0-5954 GCA_051893275.1 Erysipelotrichaceae bacterium
ATTATGGTTTACCTGATGAGAAGGTATACCATTGTGGTGCTTCCAGCAAAGATGCCGGGAAGAAGCTTTGTGCGATTAATGAGATTGAAGAAACTAGACTGTTTCATCCTGCCATCGATAAACTTCTGATGGAAGATGACAGGCAAATATAGTATAGAAGTTACAGTAAGCTATAGATAGTTATTCTATATCTTTAAAATGATCAAGGATATCCTGAATCATAGCTTCGGCAGTGCCTTTTATTAAAGGTGAACTTATGGCTTCATAGAGATTATTGTCATAGGAATCTTTGTCCGCAAGATACAGCAGATACCCGTTTGTATAGCCAAATACTTCAATATTGTTCTGTTTTAATATAGTTCCAAGAGTTGAGAAAAGTTCGCCTGGTATACCGGCTATCTTTAGATTATTTAACTGTAAAAATGTTAAATCAGCATTTACTGTAGCCTGATTTCCGAAATACTTGACCAGCTGCAGCTGCACAGCTGCGCCTTCTTTAAGGGATTCAATCAGTCTCAGCTTTGAACCATCAACGTTATTATTCAATGCTTCTTTTACTTTATTGTCAGCATTTATCAGAGCTTCCTGGGCCTCCGTTAATGTTTTGAACTGTTTGAGTTTATAAGTTTTATTAATTATGCTGAAGTTAATTGTATCCAGTATTTCTGGTTCTGATTTGTTTAATCTGGCGCTGTCAATTGCCTTAATCAGTTCTTCAGTATATATTTCCAGCTGTTTAAAGTCTGAAGACTGTCTTGTGAATCTGGTAGAAATATTTCCGGCGTTTGAATTAATAAAAATACATAATTCATCCTTATAATGTTCCTCAGTAAAATATGGAAGATCTTTGGTAATTTCTATATTGCCTGGTCCAGTGACTGTTGGATGGCAGGCATAGTTATAGATGAAAGCTTTTCTTCTGTCCTGTCTTATAAATTCGATGTAGAAAAGCGATTCATCACCAGGAAGCTTAGGATTGTGTCTTTCAGTACCGACATTGTTTACTGTTGAATGAGAATATGAAATTGTGCATGGAAGAACGTCATCTTTAATTGAAATTATGTTCTCATAAATTCTGTCAGCTATAATATCAAGATAATTATTATCTATTGGTCCAAAGACATCATCCATGCCATAGTTTTCGACAATACCCATAGGCCCGGCATGGGTATGAGTTGCACATAAGATAATATGTTCTGGTTTTATTAAATTATGAAATAATTCTGATAATCTGTCTTTTAAAAGATGATCTGTCGCAATAAGATCAAGCTGAGTTAAAAGATAATAATCATTAATATTGTCATCATAGAAAAGAATGGATCTCGCAGAAAGAGGGTCATGTACTTTTGTGGCGATTCTTTCCTTAAGGAAGCCAGATAGACGACAAGGAAGCTTTGGTGTTATATCAGTTTTTGAAAAGGCAATTTTTATCATGCATAAATATTATAAAATGGAAACATGAAAAAAGTACTGCTTATTGGATCTACTACAACAGATGTTACAATGGAAATTGACCATCTACCTGGTATTGAGGAAGATATTAATCCCAGAAGTCAGATATTATCACTTGGTGGTTGTGCCAGCAACGTTGCCTGGGTACTGAAACATTTTAATGTTCCTTTTACACTTGCCTCGCCAGTGGGAAAAGGACTGTATGGTGATTTTGTAAGAAATGAATTAAATAAAAGAAATATCGATATCTGGAAGGAAAGTGATGAAGTTAATGGTTCCTGTATCTGTCTGATCACAAAGGATGGAAATAGAACTTTCCTGGCCTATCATGGGGCTGAATATCATTTTTATAAGGAATGGTTTGATTCTTTAGATGTATCTGAATATGAGCTGGCTTATATAAGTGGCATAGATATTGAGGAAGAAGTAAATGAATGCATTATTGAATTTCTTGAGGAATCCAAGCTTCCTTTTGTCTTTGCGTGTGGTCCAAGAATTAATTGTTTAAATAAAGAAAGATTAAACAGACTGTTAAAACTTAATCCCATACTGCATCTAAATAAAAGAGAAGCCATGTGTTTAACTGATGACAGTGATTTATTGAATGGTTTATATAAGCTTAATCATAATATCGTTATTATTACAGATGGAGCTAATGGAACGTTAGCTTATGATGGCAATAAAAAGGTATTTGTTCCCTCACTTAAGGTTAAACAGCTGGATGGCACAGGAGCTGGCGACAGCCATATCGGCACGGTTATAGTCTGTCTGATGCAGGGCATGGATTTAGAGGATTCATTAAAAAAGGCTAACGAAGTAGCCTCAAAGGTTATTGGTGTTAAAGGGCCTGTTCTGCCTGAAGAATTATTTTAATCGCCTCACAAACGGAGTCGACAATATAGTCAGCTTCGTTTTTTACTTCTATTGGCGAGTAGTCAAAACAGAAAGAAATATCGGCAGCTTTTAAAAGTTCAATATCATTATAGGAATCACCTATGCCACACATAATATCTGCCTTAGTAAGTTCTTTCAGTTTTAAAGCTGAGATTCCCTTGGAAATATTTTTGTCAACGATATCCAGCCAGTTATTGTTCTGGAAGACATTTACCAGAGGATATTTTTCATTCAGTTCTGCACAGATTGTTTTTGCCTTCTCATCAGTATCTGCATAGACAGAAACACCGGTTATATCTCTGTTTTCTAATTCATCGATAGAATTTACTATTGTTTTATTATCATAGTGATATCCGTTGTTTATTACCGAATAAGGATGACCATCAATATGATAGTAGAAAGATAATAAGTGATGATAATTATCATAAATGGATTTTAGAGATTCAAAGTCAATTTTCTGATGAAAAAAGTCTTTGAAATTTCTGTCAAATATGGCACCACCGGTAGAGGCAATGGCATAATCGATGTTCATATTTTTAATTAAATCATCCTGAATAGTATCTATAATTCGGCCAGTACAAAGGGAGAACAGATTTCCTTTATCCTGGAATGTTTTTATTTCTTTTAAATCTTCTGGCTTGAAGTAGCCTGAATCATTTTCATCTTTGAAATGTAAAGTTCCATCATAATCGCTGCACAGTAGTATCATAATTCACCTCGCTGTCTATTATAAATTGTTTTTTGTAAATATTTACAGAATAACTGTCAGTTTCTTACAGATAAGTGGTTTATAAGAAAATTAAGCGGATTAAATAAAATATAATAGATTCTAAGAAAAGAGGAATATGTTTATGGGGATTATTAGTGAACTCAATTCACCTGTCATGTATCTGATAGTCGGGGTGGTTGTAGCCTTTGTTGCCCTGGTTTGCGTTGTCTTTATGGTCAGAGCCTATAAAGCCGGTATTGATATCGGTATGGATAAATATAAGCTTAAACAGACCATAACCTCCAGCGCAACTTTTGCGATACTGCCTTCTATTGGCATACTTTTAGGGGTTATTGCCCTGGCGGGATCACTTGGCATACCGCTTCCATGGCTGAGGCTTTCGGTAATTGGTGCCCTGCACTATGAGACACAGGTAGCTGAGGCAGCAGCGGAAGCTGTAGGACTTCCTGGACTTTCGGCAACTTATATGACCAGGGAAGCTTTTGTGACTATTGCGCTGGTTATGAGCGTCTGTATCATCTGGGGCATGGTTTTCTCAATCTTTTTCACCAGGAAATATACTGGTGGGTCCAGGAAAGAGAAGAAGGATAAAAAGAAAAGTGTCTTTGATGGCTTTGGCGACAAGGCCATGACGGCCATGTTTGTGGGGCTCGTGTCCTGTTACATCGGTTCCTATATTGGTGACTTTGTATCATCTGAAGGTTTATTCAGTTTTAAGGGAAATCTGATTCCAATTCTGGTGGCAATTGTATCGGCAATTGTCATGGCTATATTTATTTATCTAAAGGAAAAGAAGAATCAGAAATGGGTTGATTCCTTCTCTATTGCGGGATCAATGCTGGTGGCAATGGCCAGTGCTGTATTATTCGGGATGGTATTGTGATGAAAAAAGAGGAATATTTTAAGAAATATAATGATAAGACCCATCTTATAGGCCGTATCAGTTCCATTATCTGTCTGATTATGTTTATAGCTGTTCCATTTGTAATGGGCTTCTTTTTAAAGGTTATGCCTGATATGTCAGCTTTCTTTAAATGTATACTGGCGGTTGGTCTGGTATATCTGGTAAGCGGTGTGGCTGAATATCTGATTTACGTACCAATGCTGGGTGCGGGTGGTTCATATCTGGCCTTTATTACCGGTAATCTGATCAATATGAAAATACCTTGTGCCATGAATGCCAGGGATATTGTGGAGGCCAAAGCTGGTACACCAGAGAATGAAATTATTTCGACTTTATCAATTGCCACAAGTTCACTGGTTACTATTGTGGTTATTGCGATTGGTGTATTATTAATTACACCTTTACAGCCACTGTTACAGTCGGAAGTGCTTAAACCGGCCTTTGACAATGTGGTACCGGCTTTATTTGGAGCCATGGCCTATAAGTATTATCGTGCTAACTATAAGGTAGCTGCCGTAACTTTTGTTGTAATGTCACTGTTATTTGTGCTTGTACCATCACTTGGAGGTTCAGTTTCGTTTATGATTATTCCAAGCGGTGCCATTGCGATTGGTCTGGCTTTATTCATGCATATAAGGAGCAGGAAATAATGATTATTTTAAAGATTATTGGAATATTATTACTGGTTTTAATTCTATTATTATTAATTGCGATAACTCGTACATTGATTTTTATTCCCGCAAAGCATTCGGAATTTGTATCTAAGAAAGATGAAAAAAGAGAAGAGATTTATGCCGAAAAATTATCTAAAATGGTGCAGTATGAAACTGTATCAGTTAAAGGTGTAAACCAGAGAGAAAAATTCCTGGGCTTTCATAAGGTACTGGAAGAATTATTCCCACTGGTTCATAAAAATCTGGAAAAGAATGAAATTGATGGAAATCTCTTATTTAAGTGGGAAGGAAAGAAACATGATAAACCAGTCATACTGATGTCTCATCAGGATGTAGTAGCGGCTGAAGGCGAATGGATTAAGGATCCCTTTGGTGGAGAAATTAGCGAGGGCAAGGTCTGGGGAAGAGGTTCAGCTGATACCAAATGTTCAGTAATGGCTTTCTTTGAAGCGGTTGAGGAACTGCTCAAAGAAGGCGTTAAACCCGAACAGGATATTTATCTTTCTTCAAGCTGTACCGAGGAAGTAGGTGGCGATGGCTGTCCAAAGATTATCGCCGAACTTAAAAAAAGAGGAGTTAAGCCATGGCTGGTTATTGATGAAGGTGGTGCGATTGTAACTGATCCGATTGGTGGTATCAATGGTAACTTCGCAATGATAGGTGTTGTGGAAAAGGGGCAGGGAAATCTGGAATTTAGTGCAAAGTCAAACGGCGGGCATTCCTCTTATCCTGGCAAGAATACACCAATTGTAAGGCTTTCTAAATTTGCGGTAGAAATCGAGAAGCATGATCCTTTAAAGAAAGAGTTTATACCGGAAGCTCAGAAAATGTTCGAGTCACTGGCTCCCTATGGTGCCTTCTACTACAGATTGCTTTTTGGAAACTTCTGGCTGTTTAAACCATTACTAAAAATAGTAATGCCAATGATTTCGCCACAGGCAGCTGCCTTGATCAAGACTACTATTGCCTTTACAATGCAGTCTGGTTCAAACGGTTTCAATGTACTGCCCCAGGAAGCTAAACTGATCGCAAACTTAAGATATGCGCCACATCAGGGCATGAAGGAATCCAATGAACTGATTAAGAAAGTGGCAGATAAATATGATATTGAGACAAAACTGCTCGATGGTTATGACTATTGCCCAGTTGTAAAGACAGACAGTGATGCCTATAAGTATGTTGAAAAGACTATCAATAAAGTATTTGATAAGCTTCCAACAGTTCCTTATGTTATGACAGGCGGTACTGATGCCAGATTCTATGGCGAAATCTGTGATGCCTGCATCCGTTTCTCACCAGT
>JBJFHC010000019.1:0-5944 GCA_051893275.1 Erysipelotrichaceae bacterium
CATTTGTAGCTGCTTACATGAAGAAGATCGTAACATTCCGAAATAAATCCAAGTAAATCATATTTTTTAAAAATATCTGCACATTCTGAAGCTGTGATATTCCATTTTGTCTGTGCCATATTGAACACCCAGCATTGCATATCAGCTATATCTATCTGTCTTTGTTCCATGTTTTCCTTCCTTTCATATTTAGTATATTCTGTTTTTCAAAGCTTATCAAATATGATGAAGCTAGGCTAAGTGATACAATATTGATATGTCTTTTACTACGGAAATTAAACAGGAACTGTCTTTTAATACTTTGAAGGAATGCTGCCAGAGGGCACAGCTTTCAGCCTTGCTGCAGCTTACAAGTTCACTTGGTATTTCAGACCGCAAATTCGTGATTGTGATACGAACCGAGAATCCAACCTGTGCCAAGCGTATTGTGTCGCTTTTAAAGAGTCTTTATCAGGTGGATACTGAACTTACAATAACTAAGAAAACCAATCTGAAGAAAAATAATGTTTATCGAATAAGAGTTAATGACAGGGCTACGGAGATACTGGAGCATCTGGGCATTTATTCGCAAACCAGAGGTATTTTATCACACCCAACCTATGATGTAGTGTCCAAGGAACATTGTGCCAGGGCCTATATTGCGGGAGCTTTTCTGGCCTATGGAACCTGCGCTTCACCAGTGAGTTCCAACTATCATTTTGAGATAGCGGTCAGCGATATTGAGTATGCCAATTTTATTGCGAAACTGTTGAGCCGTTTTAATTTTGAGGCTAAGATTTCTAAAAGAAGAAACCGTTATGCAGTCTATGTTAAAAAGGCAGAATCAATTGCCGATCTTCTGAAACTGATGGGGGCCAATGAGTCCTGCATGAAGTTTGAGAATATCCGTATTGACCGTGATTTTGTGGTATCAAACAAAAGAGTAGAGAACTGTCTGATTGCCAATGAGATGAAAAAACTTGAGGCCTGTGACAGGCAGCTGGAGATACTGGATAAGATTAAGAATTATGGTTATTTAGATAAGCTTGATGAGAAGTCAAGGATGATATATGACTTAAGAAGTGAGTTTCCCGATATTTCTTTAAGTGAGCTTTGTGAGAAATATGAGAAGCGTTATGGTTTAAGTATTTCTAAAAGTGGTATTAAGCACCGATTAAATAAACTGGAGAATATTGCGGAGGGTTTAGGATCTAAGGATGAATCGGATAGTAATTAAAAGTTTTGAGCATCTTAATGACGTTGTCTTTGATGGCTGTTACGATGATATGCTAAAGCGTTATCGTAATAATTATGTTTATCGTGGATTAAGTGATGCGGATTATCCGCTTATTACTTCTTTAAACAGAGTATGTCATCATGATCTGTCGCTGGAGAATTCAATTATCCGTAATTTTAAGAAATATGGCTATGCCGATCTTAATCAGAAGGATTCCTTCTGGCAAACCCTGGCAACCGGTCAGCATTTTGGCTTGCCGACAAGGTTATTGGACTGGACATATTCGCCACTTGTGGCTGCGCATTTTGTGACAGTTAATACTGATGATTATGATAAGGATGGAGTAATATACGCCATTGATACCTCTGAGTCTTTGCCGACACTGCCAGAAGTTTTAAGGGAAAAACTGGAAAGTGCGCGAGCTTCTTCTTTTTCTATTTCGATGTTAGATTCGGTGGCTAAAGACTTTGAAGAACTCAGGGCTTTAAAGGATGAACCTTTCTTTCTGTTCTATGAGCCAGCCAGTGGTGATGACAGAATGATAAATCAGTATTCTTTATTTTCAATGTGTTCAGATCCTTCGTTTACTATTGATCAGCTTGTAGAAGATGATTCTACCTTATGTGAACTTGTAATACCGAAGGAAATAAAACTGGAGATTAGGGATAAGCTTGATTATATAAATATATCGGAGAGAGTTATTTCGCCAGGTCTTGATTCTATCTGTTCCTGGATATCAAGAAGATATGCCAATTTAGGGGGTAAGTAAAGTGAAAGTAGTATTTGATCATTTGACAAAGGAGTTTGAAGCTAAGAAGAATGTACCGGGAACCATTGCGGTCAATGATTTCTGTTTTGAGATTCCAGATGGCAAGCTGGTGGGGCTGTTAGGTCCTTCAGGCTGTGGGAAGTCGACCTGTCTTAATCTGATCTGTGGACTTCTGGAGGCTACATCAGGTCATATTTATTTTGGGGATAATGATGTGACAAAACTTCCGCCGGAAAAAAGAGGAGTGGGCATGGTTTTTCAAAACTATGCACTTTATCCGCATTTAACTGTCAGGCAGAATATTGCCTTTCCTTTGGAGAATCTCAAGGGTGACAAGAAACTTTCTAAGCAGCAGATTAATGAAAAGGTAGCTGAAGCAGCTAAGCTTGTGCAGCTGGAAAATCTGCTGGACAGAAAGCCGGCTCAGCTTTCCGGTGGTCAGCAGCAGCGTGTTGCCATCGCCAGATCTTTAGTTAAGATGCCCAATGTCTTACTGCTGGATGAGCCTTTAAGTAATCTTGATGCCAGATTAAGACTGCAGACGCGTGAACAGATACGCCGTATTCAGCAGGAAACTGGCATTACGACCATCTTTGTAACCCATGACCAGGAAGAGGCAATGAGCATCTGTGACATGATAGTATTAATGAAAGATGGTATTGTCAATCAGATTGGAAAGCCACAGGATATTTATGATGATCCATGTAATCTTTTTGTGGCTAAGTTCTTAGGTACGCCAGCTATTAATGTGTTTAAGGGCTATATTAGGGATAATGGTTTATATATTGGCGATAATCGTCTATCTGATTTTGAAGCTCAGGACCAGGAGGTATCGGTTGCGATACGTCCTGAAGGTTTTGTGGTTGATGAAAAGGGTCCATTTGTCTGTAAGTATGAGCGAACTCAGGTAATGGGCAGGGATATTTCAATTATCTGTCATAATGAAAACTGTATTTCGGATGAGGATATCAGGGCGATAGTTCCTTCGGATATAAAGATTGAAGATAAAGAGGAAATTAGATTTTCACTTAAAAAGAATAAGGTGTTTGTGTTTGATTCTATGGAGAAACGTTTATGTTTGAAAGAAACAATCTGAAGGCCTGGCTTTATCTTCTTCCAGCCATAGTATTTCTGGGTGTATTTCTGGTTTATCCTCTGTTTGATGTGCTGATTTATTCTTTTGAGGAGGGCTATAATTTTGCCTCTGGTACATCAATGGGTACAGGTTTATATAATTATTCTTATGTGCTTCATGATCCTTATTTTCTGAGTGCTTTAAAGAATACTTTTATTCTGGTAATTATTACTGTGCCTTTATCAACTATACTGGCTTTACTTATTTCACTGGCTTTAAGTTCAATAAAGAAGCTGCAGGAGCTTTTTCAGACTATTTATTTTTTGCCTTATGTAACTAATACTCTGGCCGTAGGCCTGGTGTTTATGATTCTTTTTAAGAAGACTCCTTATTCAGATGGTCTGATTAATCTTCTGCTTAATTTTTTAGGTATGAGCAGTATTGATTTTATTGAGGGACCATACTGGGCCAAGATGTTTGTGCTATGTTTCTATACTATCTGGATAGTGCTTCCTTTTAAGATTCTGATTCTGACCAGTGCTCTGGCTTCGGTCAATAAGGATTATTATAATGCCGCTAAAATTGATGGAACATCAGGTACGCGTATTTTCTTTAAAATCACGCTGCCGATGATTTCACCAATGATATTCTATCTGATTATTACTGGTTTTATTGGCGCCTTTAAGGCCTACAGTGATGTGGTGGCGATATTTGGTACGGATTTAAACGCCGCCGGCATGAATACTATCGTTGGCTATATTTATGATATGCTCTATGGTACAAGCGGTGGCTATCCTTCTTTTGCCTCGGCAGCGGCCATCATTCTGTTTGTGATTGTGCTGACTATTACGGTTATTAACCTCATGGTTTCAAGGAGGGCAAACAATGGATGATTATAAGAAAATAGAACAGAAGGCTAAAAGACGTGAGCTTCTTATGAATATTGCCCTTTATTTCTTTCTGGTTTTATGGGCAATAGTGGTTCTTTTTCCTTTCTACTGGATGGTGCTTACTTCTGTTAAGTCGTATGGTGCCTATAATGCTGAATATATTCCGCAGTTTTATACTTTAAGTCCAACGCTGGAGAATTATGTTACAGCTTTTACTTCAGTAAATCTGGCCAGGTATTTTCTTAATACTATTATTTTTACACTGGTTACAACTGGTATTATGATGATAGTAACCATATTTGCGGCTTTTGCGTTTGCCAGACTGGAATTTAAAGGGAAGAATCTGGTGTTTACTTTGTTTCTTTCTTTAATGATGATTCCTTCGGAACTGGTGGTAATTACTAATTTTGTGACCATTACTAATGCGGGATTAAGAAATACTTTTACGGGTCTGATACTGCCAAGTGTGGCTTCGGTATTTTATATTTATCTGCTTAAGGAGAATTTTGAGCAGGTTCCTGATGAATTATATAAGGCAGCCAAGGTTGATGGAACTTCAGATATGAAGTATCTGTTCAAGGTGATGATTCCTATCTGTTCACCGACGATTGTGACTATTCTGATATTGAAGGTTATTGAGTGCTGGAACTCTTTTGTATGGCCAAGACTTATTACTGATGATGAGAATTATTTTCTTGTATCCAATGGTATTCAGACTATCAGAGAGTCGGGATTTGGCCGAGAAAATGTGCCAGCCATGATGGCAGCGGTTGTTTCGGTTTCGCTTCCGCTGATTATTCTGTTTCTGATTTTTCATAAGAAGATTATGCAGGGAGTATCACGTGGAGGTACCAAGGGATGAGGAAGTTATTGTCTTTATTACTCATAATGTTAATACTTTGTGGCTGTCATGGAGGGAAGGTTTCTGACTCTTTTGTGGTGCCTGATTCTTTTGATGAAAATAAGAATTATGAGATTACTTTCTGGGCCAAGAATGATACCAATATTAATCAGGTAAATGTCTATAAGAAGGCTATTGAGGATTTTGAGAGTCTTTATCCAAATATCAAGGTTAATATGACGTTATATACAGACTACAGCCGTATCTATAATGATGTAATTACTAATATTTCTACGGATACGACACCTAATGTCTGTATTACTTATCCCGATCATATCGCAACCTATCTTACAGGAGACAATGTAGTTGTGCCTTTAGATGATTTATATACTGATGATAAATATGGTCTGGGTGGAAGTGAAGTGAAGTTTGATTCTCCTTCAATAGATGAAATGGTCGATAAGTTTATTGAAGAAGGCAAGATTGGCGATAATTATTACGCCCTGCCTTTTATCAGATCTACTGAAGTATGTTATGTCAATAAAAGCTATGTCGAGAAACTGGGATATGAGCTTCCTGAAAAGCTGACCTGGGACTTTATTTATGAGGTTTCTTTAAAGGCAATGGAAAAGGATAGTGATGGAAATTATCTGGTTAACGGCCAGAAGGTTATGATTCCTTTTATCTATAAGTCAACCGACAATATGATGATTCAGATGCTGAGACAGCTTGATGCACCTTATTCTGACTCTAATGGGAATATTGAAATATTTAATAATACAACCAAAGAAATACTCTCTGATTTATCGAATCTGGCAAAAGAGGGCGCTTTTTCAACCTTTAAGATTTCTTCCTATCCTGCCAATTTCCTTAATGCCGGTCAGTGTATTTTTGCGATAGATTCCACAGCTGGCTCAACCTGGATGGGCTCTGATGCACCACTTATTGATATTGCGGAAGAAAACCTGGTGGATTTTGAAACCGTGGTAATGGATCTGCCACAGTATGATGTATCCAATCCTAAAATGATTTCTCAGGGTCCTTCTATCTGTCTTTTCAATAAAGATGATGCAGGGGAAGTGCTGGCATCCTGGCTTTTTGCCCAGTTTCTTCTGACTGATGAGGTGCAGCTTGCCTACTGCAAGACTGAAGG
>JBJFHC010000020.1:0-5942 GCA_051893275.1 Erysipelotrichaceae bacterium
CAATTATATATTTCATTACTCAATATATATTTTTGATGCAGCTGCCAGATCACTGATAACTCTGACATTGTTAAATTCTTTTACCAGACTTACTGGAAGTTCATTTGTAGGTGCTGACTTTATAAACTGTTCAAAGATATCAGCCTTTCTTTCACAGTTAAAGATTACAACCGTTTCTCTGGCTTCACGGAAATTCTCAATTCCCAGGGTAATGCCATACTTGAGCTGAGTCTCATAATCAAAATACTTTACCGATACTTCCCTGGTCTTTTCTGCCAGGTCACAGCTGTGAGCTTTGCCATGAATGTCACAGCCTGGTTCATTCAGTGCCAGATGCCCGTTCATTCCAACACCCAGAAGAAGATAGTCAATGCCACCATTGTCTTTAATAAACTTTTCCATTTCTGCACATTCTTTTTCCCTGTCTTCAGGATTGGAATTAAAGAAACGCATATTTTCTTCTTTAACATCAATATGCTTAAATAGTGCATTATCAAGCATCCATCTGCAGGTACCTTCATATCTGTAATAACCACACCATTCATCAAGTCCTACAAACTTTACATCTTTAAAGCTTATCCCGCCTTCTTCATAAAGCTTAACCAGTGCAGAGAATACACATTCTGCACTGGAGCCAGCCGGTATACATAATAAAGGATTCTTCTTTGCCTGAATTATTTCAGCAATATGTTCAGCTTCCTTTAATCCCATTTCTTCCATTGACTTATAGATTTCAATTTTCATTTTATTCCTCACTTATTTTGTCCGCCTCTATATTACCACATATCTATTATCTAGTTTTACTGCATAATATTCAGTGATAAATTATGCAGTAAAACCTGTTTACTGCATAAAAATCAGCAAAAATTATGCAGTAAATTTAAATAATTAGGCACTAAATAAACTGTTATATATTCACGCATCAACAATACTTTCTCTTCTAATATCAGCAATTATCCTTCCAACATTGCAGCTAAGATGACTAGGAACTTTTTCAATATCTTCATTAAGCATTTTTTCCTGTTTAATGGCTGTATCAACATTTAAAACGAGTTCTCCTATTTTCTGGTTTTTCTTGGCGTTCATACCACTTACATCAGTAAATAATTTGCTGATGTATCTTTTACTGCCTGTTTTGTCGTTTTTCAGAATTCTTTCTTTTTCTGGAAGAATGATATTTTTTACTGTATCTGTATAGTGCAAAAGTAAAAACAGCTCAAAACTTGGATTAGATATTGCCAGAATATCATTATCTTCTGTCATTTTCAGTATATGACGATATCCATCTTCGTTTTTCTGATATATATCTGCATCGAACACAATTACCATCCTGTCATGCTTTTTATCAAATTCGTTTTCTAGTATTTGCTTCTGTTCATGTGCAAACTCAATCAAAGCTTTTGGATTTGATATACCATCATCCTTATCAGTTTTTTCCATCAGTACAAGTTCTACAAGCGGATGAACACCTAGTTTCTTCCTAAGATCAATCAGTTTCCTGAAATACCATACTTCAGTATTCTGACCCTCACAGATAAAATAGTACTTCCTGTATGGTTCAATTCTTTCTTTTGAATCTGTAGAGGAACCAGTCAGAATAATTACGAACAGGTACCATAACTATTCTCCTTTTTCAAAATCAAACTCTCTGAATACCGGCACAGCGCCATATCTGCCATCCAAATATGCTTTAGACAGCTTTTTATCATATCTCTCTTTAAACCGGTCAAGAGAATAAATATGGCTGTTATTATCTGCATCTCTTTCAATAAACCAGATTTCATCTCTCCTGAAAAGTTCCTGATCCATTATAGATGCCTCATGAGTGGTGAATATCATCTGAGCCTTTCTGTCCTTATGACTTTCATTAAATAATTTCATAAAATGCTCGGTAAGCTTTGGATGCAGACTTCTTTCAAGTTCATCAACAAAATATACAACATCATCATCTTTACAAAGCAACATATCCATCAGATCAAACAATCTTCTGGTACCATCCGACTCATCCTCAAAATCAAACAGCGATTTCCCGTGTTTAAGCTTGATGGTAGTTATTCTGGGTTCACCTGAACCATTATATTCAACATTAAAGAAAACAGTGTCACTTCTTCCAGATAGCCTGAAACTTTTATGTCCGCCTTCTTCAACACCCTTTCTAATCTTTCTTATTACTTCGGTAAATACGCTGTTTGGAAGCTTGCTGCTGAGTTCTTCTATATCAATTTCCTCAATTCTTACACTTGAAATGCCTGTATCAAATGTCGAAATAAGACTATTGATTTTATCCATCGTGCCTGCTTCATAATAATAGCGAAAATCACTAAGCTTTGATTTTGGTGTAATTATAACAATATTTGATGTAATCCAGTTGTATACAATATTAAACACCAGAAGCTTAGAATTCTCACTTATTCTCTTGCCCCTGTTCATCTCATTTAGGAAAAGATCAGTAATGTTGCCTTCAAAATCCGCAGCATACATATCAAATCTGTTCTTATCTTCTGAAGAAAAATTAAGCCCGTCACCCATGATTATTCTGCCATCATTTTCTCTTTCAAAAACGCATTTAAAAGAACCATTCTGATAAAGTTCATACAGCCATTCACCAGTAATGCGTCTTTCAGCCAGTAACGCAGAAAAGCCATAGGAATAAAATCTGTCTCCTATTTCCATCTGGATCTCAAAAATACTGTCCCTTGTTTTATTCTCTTCTTTATTTCTGCAGAAATACTTTGTACTCCATACAGGCAATCCAGATTCCAGTACCTGTCTGAAAAAAATCATAACATCGATAAGGTTACTCTTTCCCGATGCATTACCGCCATATACAGCAGCATACTTCAGAAGTTTAATGCTGCTGCCAATTGAAACTCTATGATCTGTATTTGTCCTTATCTTAGAAGAAGAAATCATGTTGAGCTCATTTCTATCATCAAAGGACTTAAAATTTTCTATTATTACCTTGGTAAGCATTGTGTAATCCTCCATCTATATTATATAAAAATAAGTGGCAGTTATTTCATTTAAAATTTCTATTTAACGATTTTTTCGTTATTTAATTATTTCATTTATTTATATTAATAATTTAATATTATTATCTAGATATTTTTACGTAATAAAAAAGACCATGCTCCAGTGAACACAGTCTTAGTTACATATTTAGAATCGGCCTCCGCCACCACCATGTGAATGACCTGAGCTTGAGAAGTGAACGCTTGATCCGCCACCTCCTCCACCTGAACTTTTAGGAGGTTCGGGTTTAGGGGTCTTTCTGACTGTACGGTACAGATAGATATCTCTGATCTTGGTTAAGTTAAAGCTTCCTTCTTTGACATAATCAAACGCAAAAGGCTTAGACATAACAGATCTGAGCTGTCCCTTAAATACCAGACATACTACCAATGCTGTAAGCAAACCAACAAGAGATGATATGCCAAGATACATCGGTACATTGAACTTTTCTTTTGGCATATTGTTTACATCATATGGCTTATCAGTTCTAGCCTGTACTACATAGTCATAACAAAGATCGGCAAAGGTATTAAAAGCCTCATAATATTCATCATAGCCCAGATATGGAACAAACTTGTCAGCCATCAGTTCAATACCCTTATCCGTGATAGCTGTAATACCATAGCCGGAAGTAGATACCCAATACTCCCTGGTGGTCATGGTTACCAGCAGGATACAGCCATCAATATTGTAGCCATTATAGTCATAGAAATCATCGGCATAAGCCATGGCCGACTTTCCTTCCAGATCATCAACTGTAAGCACTACTATATCAAAATTGAGTTCATTGCTTAAGGTATCAAGCTTATCAGAAAGCTCCTTTTTCTCATCATCTGTTAAAAGATTGGATAAATCAATAAGTCGGCTTCGATCCTCTATTACTGGTGTATTTGCTTCAGCTGCCAACATATCATAGATTCTCTGCACATAATTGTAGCTTCGATCAAAGTAACTGTCACCTGTTTCATAAGCTTTAGTAAGCTCCTGAATTATGAAGCTGTCAATATTCAGAGAATCATTTGTATAGATACCATAATTATCTTTACCCTGTACCAGCATCAGTGTAGGCTTAGAGCTGAATTCATAATTATCTACATAGGTCTTTGGTTCTTCATCGGTAAAGACCATCATGAACTTCGCATCAAGTTTATTGGATATTTCAATTGCCTTATCTTCAAGCTCAGATATCTGCATATTGGAGAAAACACCACTTTCATCAATAATCAGATGATCCTCAGCCAATACAGATATATTAGTTAGAAGTAACAGAGATAGAACCAAAGTAATAATCTTCTTCATATACTACCTCCACACCATATAGAAAATAAGAAACATAACAAGAGTCATTATGACAAATACACCAATAAAACAGAGTGCAAACTTCTTCTTATCCATCGGCAGATTGCCGACAAACTTGCCAGTCTGGCCATTCATCGCAAAAGTATACTGCTCATTGTTGTAGGTAGTATTTAAAATCCAGACTGGATATAAGGCATAATGAATCTTACCCTTGTTTAACATTATCTGTATATGTTCAGGTATTAAAGAAGTATAGCCATGAATAGTACCCTCAAAGGCACTCAATGAACTGGTCTTGATTCTTTCATTGGCCTTCTTTACACACTTATCTGCCTCAACATCATATTTATCAGCCAGATAGCCAGCCAGATAGGCAGTCTGAAAATCTACCGCATCATTAAAATCATAAGGCTCAATTGACTCCATCAGGGAATCAGCCATCTTGGAAGAACCATCAACCGGTACTCTCTCAAAAGAAATATCGCCACCTCTGGCTACTGCATAATATGAAGTCTCATGGTAGTCATATTTGGCATCTGACCAGTGACGGGTTCTGGTGCCCTTATACCTGATATCTACCTTGGCATCACCATCAAAAAGCCAGAAAGGCACATAGATACCCTTGATTTCATCAAGATGATTTTCATCCTTAAATTCATTGGGCAGAAAAAGCTTACCCTTATAGTGATTTAACAGAGCCTCTTTGGCATCCTTCTTATTCTTCTTAAAAGGAATAACCACATCTGGCTTAAGCTGACCGGAAAACTTCTCCATTACGACAATATTGTTGCCACAGAAAGGACAGGAAGTGGCACCCATATTCTCATCACCGATGATTTCTCCACCACAGCTCTTGCAGATATAGGTTCTTAAACCATTTTCTTCTTCCTCAGTCCACTTTTGACCGACATTTGAGTCCCAGGTAAGCTGTGAATTGGTTTCATTCTTAAGAATATCATCATATTCCTTTAAAGCTTCAACCTCAAATTCCGAGTCACAATACGGACACTTCAGCTTTCCAGAACCTGAGTCATAACTTATTTCACCACCACAGTTGGGACATTTAAACTCACGGATTGCCATAGATATTACTCAGGTTTCTTATTTCCACAGTTAGGGCAGAACTTGCCGGTATTAACCGAACCGCATGAGCAGGTCCATGGACCCTCAGGTTTTGGTGAACCACAGTTTGAACAGAACTTTCCATTATTTACAGTTCCACATTTGCAGGTCCAGCCTGCAGCAGACGCATTATTATTGCCCATATTATAGAAGGCAGAGGCATTGCCACCCATATTATTTGCCATATTCATACCCATGAAACCATTAACGGCACCATGAGGATTGTTTGCAGCCGCTCTCATGGCATCAGCCTGGGCACCTACCAGAGTTGCCCCAGCCATTGAAGGATCTCTTAAAGCCGCATTGCGTTGTACCTGTTTAATCATTTCCTGATCTTCTTCAGGAAGAGTAACCGAACCTAAGGCAATAGAAACAATCTTCAGGCCTCTGGTCTTGGCCCACTTTGTATCAAGCGCAAAGTTCATGGCATCCTCTAAATCAGTATTATGCGCAATAATCTGATTAGGCCTCAGTTCCATGTCACTTAACTTGGCCAGTGCTGGCTGTAA
>JBJFHC010000021.1:0-5859 GCA_051893275.1 Erysipelotrichaceae bacterium
ACCCGACCTAAGCCCTTAGCAGGGGCTCCTCTTCGGCCTCTTGAGTACTTCTTCATGCCAAGTCTTTAGGTCTTTCCTTTGACGCTTCATAATAATACCATGGAAAATAGGGTTGCGCAAGTACTAAAATGAAAAAAGTGAAAAAATTTTTAATGAAAAATCAGATACTCAGTATTAATATAGTCCGGATAAACGGTTTTATAAATATTAATAATGTCTTCTTTAACTGTTTCGATGCTACAGTTCCCGGAAAGTTCCAGATACAGAAAGACATATTCCACAAAATACAGTCTGCCTCTTAACATTGAGTCTCTGCAGCCGCATCTTTTATAGAAATCTATGCGTTTTCTGGCTGTAGCGGTATCATTATTTTCAGCTTCGATTAATAGAAAACCGTAATCTTTGAAATAATTCTCCAGTTCCCTCAGGAAGCGGGTACCATATCCCTTTCCTCTATAATTACTGATTACCGCAAAATAATCCAGAAGTAAATTATTACCTGCAAAAAGAACTGTTGCATAGCCTGTAAGGATATCGTTTTCATAATATCCAAGGGCAATTGATTTTTTTGAACTGATAAGTTCCTCTATCATATCCAGAGGTTTAAGTTCATTTTCCGGGAAGTCATTAATCATATAAAGGTCATATATGTTTTTCAGGCTTTTTAGGTTGAGTTCTTTTATCATCTTTCTTATTTTAAGCAATTTGAATGTGGTTGTCATTAAGTGTGATAGAATAGATTTCGTGGTAGTGGCAAAATTTGAAAAAGTATCTAATAAACAGTTTAATCAGGATATGATTAAGCTTTTAGGCACAGATAATGAAAGCTACAGTAACATTGTCATTCCCAAAAGGGCAACATCTGGTTCAGCCGGCTATGATTTTACCAGTCCTGTAGATTTTGTGCTGAAGCCTGGTGAGATAATCAAGGTTCCAACCGGCATAAGATGCCGAATTGATGAGGGTTATGTTCTTGAAATATATCCCCGTTCCTCAATTGGCTTTAAGTATCAGACGATGCTGGCAAATACAGTGGGCATTATTGACAGCGACTATTATTATGCTGACAATGAGGGTCATATTATTATTGCCTTAATGAATATGGGCAAAAAGGAACTCGATATTAAAGCGGGAGAACGTTTTGCCCAAGGTATATTTAAGCAGTATTTTCTTGCGGATGAGGAAGATGTTGTTTCAAAGAGAACCGGAGGATTTGGTTCAACCAGTTAATATGCGCTTATAGCTCAATGGATAGAGCATTTGATTCCGATTCAAAGGGCTGCAGGTTCGATTCCTGTTAAGCGCGCCAGAAATTTTAATTATTTGAAGGAGAATTTTGTAAATGGAAAACGCATGGACAAAGTATGATGACAAGAAAATTGTTATGGATTTCTCGGAGGACTATAAGCATTTTTTAAATGCAGCCAAGACCGAAAGAGAATCAGTTAAGGAATCTGTCAAACTTGCTGAAGCTGCCGGTTTTAAAGATTTCAATACCGTAAAGGAAATCAAGACAGGTGACAGGGTTTACTACAACAATCGCGGCAAGTCTCTGATTCTGTTTGTAGCAGGTGAAAAAAGCGAGGTAGAAGGTATTAACATTCTTGGTGCACATATTGATTCACCAAGACTTGATCTTAAAGCTCATACCGTTTATGAAGATGGTGGAGTTGTGCTTCTTGACACTCATTATTATGGCGGTATCAAGAAATATCAGTGGGTGACTCAGCCACTGGCTATGCATGGCGTTGTCTGCAAAAAGGATGGAAGCATCATTGAACTGTCGATTGGTGAAGATGAAAACGATCCGGTTGTTGAGTGTTCAGATGTTCTGATTCATCTGGCTCAGAATTATATGTCAAAGGAAGCTGCCAAGGTGGTAGAAGGTGAACAGCTCAATGCATTAGCCGGTTCTATTCCTGCATCTGGTGAAAAGGATGAGAAGGAACTGGTTAAAAAGAATATTCTTAATATATTGAAAGATAAATACAATATCGAGGAAGATGATTTTATTTCTGCTGAAATTGAACTGGTACCAGCCGGCAAGGCCAGAGACCTAGGCTTAGACAGAGGCTTAATCATGGCTTACGGTCAGGATGATAGAGTCTGTGCCTATACTTCTTTAAAGGCTATTCTGGATATTGATAATCCTGTAAGAACTGCCTGCTGCCTGCTGGTAGATAAAGAGGAAGTTGGTTCCCAGGGAAATACTGGCATGCAGTCTGCCAATTTCTGTAATATTCTGGCTGAATATATGGAGAAGCGTGGCATCTATTCTGAACTGAATTTAAGAAGAGCTTTAAGAAATTCTTACTGTCTTTCTTCCGATGTTACAGCGGCTTTTGATCCTAATTTCCCTGATGTTTCAGAAACTAAGAATACAGCATATTTCTGTAAAGGTCTGGGCTTAACCAAATACACCGGTTCCAGAGGAAAGAGCGGTTCTAATGATGCCAATCCTGAATTTATCGCTACATTAAGAAGAATCTGGGATGACAATAATGTGGCATATCAGACTGCTGAACTTGGTAAGGTTGATGTAGGCGGCGGCGGTACAATCGCCTATATTATGGCTAATCTGGATATGGATGTAATCGATGTTGGTGTACCTGTTGGCAATATGCATTCCTGCTACGAGACTTCCAGCAAAGTTGATGTTTATGAGACTTATCTGGGCTATAAGGTGTTCTTAAAGGAGATAAAGTAGTTATTTTTGAGACTGTTATTTAAAAAATGTAACAGTCTTTTTTAATTTTCTGATACTATAAAAGCGAATATGAATATTTTTAAGAAGACATTATTTATTCTGATGACTTTGCAGATTGTTGTGCTTGCCAGTGTGCTGGTTTTCTTTAAAACTGAGGATATGACACTGGGAAAGGGCGATGTATCTTATTTTAATCAGGGCTGGCGAGCCGTTTTTGAAGATGGAAGAATTGAAGATATTGATTCTCTGCCTTATCATTCAACGTCTTCCAGAAATGAAACTGTTGAGCTGGAAGCGGCAATACCTAAGGAATATGGTGGAAAGACACTGTTTTTTCTGTCTGCAGATAAAACTATAAAAGTGTTTATTGATGGCAAAGAAGCTTATTCTTTTGGGGATAATTATAAATCACCATTTGGACACACTCCTGGCTCAGTTTACTGTTTTGTGGATATACCCGATAATATTGAAGCTGGCCTTATCCGTATCGAAATGTCTTCTTATTATGAAAACTATGCAACCTATATGCCGCAAATTAGAGTAGCTGAAAGAGATGTGGCAATACTTACACTGCTTAAAGAAAATCTGCTGAGCATCTTTTATTGCGTGATTATGATTATGACAGGAGTGCTGCTGCTTATTCTGGGCAGTATTCAGAAACTGATGCACAAGGACTCGCAGGGCATGCCATATCTTGGTCTGGTGCTTATTCTCTCCTCTGCCTATTATGCGATAGAAACTAAAATTCTGCAGATAATCTATGGTAACGAAACTCTTTATTCAATGATGGTTTTTCTGTTTCTGATGCTGCTTCCATCGCTTTTAATTATTTACTATATGTATTCTGAGGAAGAAAAGAATAATAAGTCTTTTATCGTAGTTCTGATTCTGACTTTTATAAATACGCTTGGACAGATTATTCTGCAGGTTTTAAATATTCGTGATTTTATGGAAATGGCTTTTGTTTCCCATATTCTGATATTTATGACAATTATAGTAGTGCTGGTTAATTATGCCAGAATTGCGGTTAGAAAAGGTAAGGGTGCAGCTACATTTGAGATGATTGCGCTTGTAATTATGGCACTGGGAAGTATTATTGACCTTGTAAGAACTTATGTTTACAAGGTTGGCGACCTGGGACGTTATTCACGTTTTGCGATGATGAGCTATGGACTGATCATGCTGTTTATTCATATCAGAAGAAATATTAAAAACGAGACCAGAGCTATCGAAGAAAATAAGATATATCTGGAAAAAGAAGTTGACCGCAAGACAAAGGAAATTAAGAATCTGCTTATTCAGAGCATGAATACTCTCTCTAATGCGGTTGATGCCAAGGATTACTATACCAACGGTCATTCAATAAGAGTGGCTGAATATTCTAAAATGCTGGCAGAAAAACTGGGCTTAGATAAGGATAGACAGGAAGAAATCTATTATGCCGGTCTGCTTCATGATATTGGAAAGATAAGGGTTCCGGATTCAATAATCAAGAAGGAAGGAAAACTTACAGATGAGGAATATGAATATATCAAGCTTCATCCAGTGAGCGGATATCATATTTTAAAAGAAATATCAGCTTCAAGTGACATCGCAGTTGCGGCTAAGTATCATCATGAAAGATATGATGGTAAAGGCTATCCTAACGGCCTGAAAGGAGAAAATATACCGGAGATTGCCAGGATTCTGGGTGTAGCGGATGCCTATGATGCCATGAGTTCAAACAGATGTTACCGTAAGGCCCTGCCTCAGGATGTGGTAAGAGCGGAAATAGTAAAGGGAAGAGGAACACAGTTTGATCCCCGTATTGCGGATATTATGTTAAGTGTTATCGATGAAGATAAAGACTATAAACTTAAACAGAATGACGAATATCATAGAACTGTTGCGGTGGTTTGTGATGATATTCTATTTGAAAAAGTTGATTCCCTGCTTAATCAGGATTCTTATCTGGTTGAACATTACAAAGATATTTCTGAAGCACTGTATAAGTGTGAAAGGGGCGATGTCGGTCTGCTTATTATGGATAACGAGATGCAGGGTATCAGTTTAAAGGCGGTAAGCGAAAAACTAAGACACTTGGATGCATCTTTAATTGTTATGAGTGATAATCACAATCTGCAGAGAGTCATCGATAAAGAAGAAATCATTATTGATGACTATATCGTAAAGCCACTCAACTCTCTGCAGCTTAATGAAATGGTACACAGTGTGCTGAACTGACAGAAAATTCTACTGTCAGTCAGGCACCAGGCGTACCATTTTTAAAACTATTTTTGTTTCAATTATAATTAGACATAACTCCATTTCTGTCAAATTTACAACAACTTTTTTCTCTTTTTGATCAAAAAAGTGAGGAATAATAATTTTTTTGACAATAACAATATAGAGGGAGAAAAAACCTCGATACAAGAAATGGAGTAATAAATGAAAAACAAAGAAAAATTTAGATCTTTTGATGAAACCTTATTCTACTTGGCAGGAAAATACAGACCAGAAATAACGGAAGAGTTTCTGCGTCTGATACTTAAATACGACATTCTGGTGTTCAAGAGTTCATCCTGCAGAGAAATACCACCCGATGTATCGGGATGTGATTATTTGCTGAGAAAATTCAGTACAGTCACAAAGGATGATAGAGTCATTGGCCTTTTAACTGGTAATGGCGGTCAATGGGTCCTGGTGGCTAAAGCGTGTCTGTATTTTGCCTTGAAGGTGGAAGAATATATGACTGATACAATGGACTGCAGTCTTATTCCAAAAATGATTATGGTTGTTTTAGTAGAAAAAGATGTATATGGAGCAGACAAGCCATTTTATGAACTTGTTTGGAAAGAAGAGAATTCAAAGCGGGAATATGATGGAGTGAAATATATCTATGTCAATGGCGAATATCAAAAAAATCTACTTGGCGATTATATCCATGACTTCGTGTGTGATGATGCAGCTAAGATGAGAACAGGTTCTTTTAAAGAATGCATGGAGCTCTTAGAAATAAACAGGGAGTTTTAGTGCATAGCTATGGGAAATATCGATAAATTAACTACAAAATTCATGAACCATAATGATGTCTTTGCCGATGCCTTCAATTTCTTCATATATAATGGTGAAAAGACAATTAATCCATCATCCTTAAAACCAATGGATTCTAA
>JBJFHC010000022.1:0-5858 GCA_051893275.1 Erysipelotrichaceae bacterium
GAAAGCTGGTAGCCACCCATATCAATAGCCAGTACTGAGCCAAGTACGGCAGGATCAATATCTATTTTCTTCAGTATTAAGGAAAGCGATATATTCAGGAAATCTGAAAGCAGTGGTGAAAGACAGATAATACCGGCCATGGTTAAGGCCATTGGTCCCATCATATTGAAACCTTCATCAAATTTTTCACCGAGTCTATAACGGTTGCCCAGTATTTTATCAATGCCGCCAAGCACCGCACCTATGGCGATAATGGTCATAATTACATTATTCATCTTTAAAAATATACCATATAAAAATAAAAAAAGACGATTAAATCGCCAGAATCTATATATAAACATCTGTAAGATGTTGTTGCCATTAACTAAGCTATTGCTTAGGCCTTATCTATAATACAATATTTAAAAATTAAAACAAGTACTTTTTTGAATGTAATCGTTTACATCAGAAAAAAAGTTTTACAATAGATGTATTGAGGTAATTGTTTATGTTATTAGAGAGATTTTTAGACTATGTTTCCTATGAAACTACATCAAGTGAAGAAAGCACAAGTTCTCCTTCAACTTTAGTTCAGCTTAAGCTGGCTGAGCATTTAAGAGATGAACTCAATGAATTAAATATAGAAGATGTTTATTTAAGTGATACAGGCTATGTCTATGGTACCTTAAAAGGTGATAAGGATATGCCGGTTATTGGTCTATGTTCCCATATGGATACATCACCTGATGCCTCAGGCAAGAATGTTAAACCAAGAATCATTAGGGATTATGATGGAAATGATATTAAGCTTAATGATAACTTAAGTACGACAGTTGAGCGATTTCCTTTCTTAAAAGACTATGCAGGTAAAACACTGGTAGTAACCGATGGAAATACACTGTTAGGAGCTGATGATAAAGCTGGTATTGCGATTATTATGGAGACTCTGGTTTATCTTATTAATAATCCGGATATTAAACATGGTGATATAAAGGTATGTTTTACACCAGATGAAGAAGTAGGAAGAGGAACTGAGAACTTTGACTATGACAGATTCAAGGTAGACTTTGCCTATACAGTTGATGGTGGCGAACCAAACTATATTGAGTATGAAAACTTCAATGCTGCTTCAGCCCATATTAAGCTGACCGGTATTTCTGTACATCCAGGTGCCGCCAAGAATAAGATGGTCAATGCCTCTAAGCTGGCTTTTGAATTTGATTCACTCTTAGACCAGGATATGGTTCCAGAGAAAACAGAGGGCTATGAGGGCTTTAATCATTGTGTAGGTGTTAAGACTCAGACTGGTGAGGGTGAGATGTACTATATCATCAGAAATCATGATGCATCATTATTAGAGAAACAGAAACAAATGTTTATTGACGCAATGAATACCATGAATAAGAAATATGGCTATGACTGTGTTAATGTGACAATAACTGATTCTTACCGCAATATGAAAGAAAAGTTTGAAGGCAATATGTATCCTATTGAACTGGTTAAAGCTTCAATGGAAAAGCTGAATATGGCCTATGAAGCTGTTGCGATAAGAGGCGGTACCGATGGTGCCAATCTGACCTGGAATGGAGTATTATGCCCAAATCTTGGAACTGGTGGTCATAATTATCATGGTGTGCATGAGTTCTGGGTTGTAGAAGATGGTGAGCTGATGGTTAAGCTGCTTACCCAGATATTAAGTGACGCAAGTAAATAATCTCTGCAGAAATGCAGGGATTTCTTTTGCCTGTTAAATAAAACTGCCACAAATATTCCACCCATCAGCAATATCTGCATGATAATTACTTCAAATTTTATCCAAATATCTGTACCGCCGAAGATAATAGCCAGCAGTGGCAGCATTAACATGTTAAATATCATAACTATACACTCTGCCTTAACTATCTTTGGCCAGTTATGGTTATTAAAATGAACTCCAGGAATATTCATTCTAAAAAATCCATCATGAATAGAGGAAATCTTATTCTGGTGATAATAGTCCGGAAGTTTAGCTCTACAAGGTAAAAAAATAAATACCAAATACACTTATTCTGTTTAGTTTAAAGAATATATAAAGAAGCATCAGCTGAAAAAGTACAGCAAAAAGTACAGACATGATAAATACTGTTTTAGAAGAATCATTATCTTTATAGGCTCTATAACTGATGGCAGTTTTTACTGTTTCTTCAGTATTGTTATCGATATTATCTATTCTTTCTCCTTTAAGAAGTTCGCTTACAGTAACATCAAGTGCTTCAGATAAGGGTATCAGCATACAGGTATCAGGTATAGTAGTACCTGTTTACCCGCTTGATTATGGCTTTAGAGGAAATATATAGTTTTTCGGCCAGCTGTTTCTGGGCCAGTCCCTGTTCTTTACGAAGCTCAGAAACAAATTCGCCAAACTTTCTTCTATCTAATTCATACATAGGCTATTCCTCCTGCCTACAGATTATCCTGATATGCATAAAAGCGCAACCGCCTTGAAAGAGAATTTAGTGAAATGTAAATAAAAAATTTTCTATAAATAAATATAATTGAATTTAATAATTTAAAATAAGGAATAATGTAAAAAATAAATTTACAAAAATGTTGAGATTGTATTTACTAATAGATATAATTAAAGCGAAAAAAGGAGATTGTTTATGACTTTTGATGAATTGTTTGAAAAAAGAAGTTTTGTAGGCTCCCAGCTTAAGGACTACATAAGTGATAATGGTTATACCAAGTTTGCGTTTTCAAATGAAACCGGCATATCACGTCCAACATTGGATAAGCTGCTTAATGGAGACATTGACAGTAAAACATCTTTTGATCGCCATATGCACAAAATTCTAGAGGTACTAAATATATCCGTAGAAGAACTTGTGTTCTATAATAAAAAGCCCCTGTTTGATAACCTGACAATATATTCTCAGAATGCACCCGATAATCACATTATTTCTGACAGAGCAAAAAATGAATATGACCTTGTATTAGACCTGGTCGAGCTTTGCGCTATTTATTACTAGGAGAACTTTAATGAGTGAAATTATTACAGCTGATAATCTTGATAAAGTAATTGAGATAAACAGCAGAATCGAAAAGAAAATCAGCGAACAGGCTCTTATGTATAGACTTGCCGTTTCTAATATAAAAGCTTCTTCTATAGTCCAGACTGCAATAATGTCTTTGCAGTCATATGGGCTAATTATGTGCCCTGTAGAAGATAAGTATCTAAGCGGCGCAATTTATGTGAAAGACAATAAAACTATTCCGTTTATTAATACCGCGCTTCCTCGTGTCAATCAGTATTTTACTGCCTGGCATGAGATGTATCACATTCTGTTTGACCAGGTTTCCTTTAACCATCTTATAGAAACAGATTGTATTATGGAGGAAAGAAAAGCAGATTATTTTGCAGCATGTATGCTTCTTGATGGTGTTTCAGAATACTTTGGAAGGCTTGATGGGCTCGATTTCCTGTCTAAAGTTTTTTACTGTATGTCTATGTATCAGGCTCCATATAAGTCTGTCCTTATATCCCTCTATGAGCATGCGAATAAGAATAATAATGAGGCATTAAAAGAGGAGATAAAGCATTACTTTGATGCTGAATTTATTGATTTGACAGAACGATTCAAAAGCCTTGGACTTGATGAAAGCCTGGTTGAGCCTTCGTATGTTATTAATTCTTCTTACCTTAAGAAAAAAATAGAAGAAAGCATGAAAGAAAATCCTGATCTTGAATATCATAAGGCTAATTATGATTTCTATAATAAAATCACCAGCCAGATGGCTCTGTTTGTTAAGGAAATTAAAAAATGAACATAAAAACAATTACCAGTCTGGGCGACGCAAAACATGTAGCAATTATGGATAACTCATCCATTTCCTTTTTTGCAGTCGCTAAATAATAAGGGTATTCCTGTTGACACAGTTTTAAGCGGTTACGATTTAATCATAATACCTAACTGGGTTCTCAATGAGATTAAAGATTCACATTACAGAGAGGCATTTGTTCAAGGATTGATAGATAAAGGATTTCCTGTCTGCGCTGTAAACGAGCAGAATTACTACGATTTAGCTGAAGGAAATGATCGTCAGCTTCTTAAGGTTGTAGTTGCCGCAACTAAAAATATAGCTGAGCTTCGAAGGACACTGGGAAAGGAAATAGAAGGAGGCCAAATATATTACACCGACTATAAAGGAAAGTGGCTGGAACGACTTTATGAATTATGGCCGCTTGAAGGTGATACTTTGAGTTCTGGAAGAAAAAGAAAAAAGAATGCCGGTGAAATATCAATCACAATTCTTGCGGAAATAATTTCATGGTTTTATCTGGATACAAAATCGATTTCAATATATAGTCATGACTCAGATGCATATAATTTTCAGAAGACAGCAGAAAACTTTTTGCATAAAGAATTTTCTAAATCTGCACATATTCCAGTTTCATTCAAAAGCAACGATTCCATTCTATGTCAATTATTTCGAGATGGAATTATCAACGAAGAAACCATTAAAGAAATTAGAACTGAATCAAGAACAATTACCTATATTAAAGAATTATTCGATAAATCGATTGTACAGGAAACTATGTTGTTTGATACAGACGGTTTTCTGGAATTGATAAGGGATAATGCAGTCAGGATAATATTTTAAATAATTTAAAGCTGTTTAACAAACACTATCAGATGCGTATTATTGCCATAGGCATTGGGATGAATGCCAATTAATTTAAAGCCATATTCAAGAAGCCAATAATAATCAATGCGTTCTGTCTTAAGATTTGAGATAGCTTCTGGGATATTGTCTATTTCTTTGCCATCTATATTAAAATCCATTGAGCTCATGCCGGTTCTTAAGGTTTTAACCTGGCATAGTTTTCCGCTGTATCAAAGAGATCTTTTAGTTTATGTTCCAGTTTAAATACACCATTATCATTAAAGCCAGAACATTCAAGTTCCAGTGAAAGATAGTTTTTAAGTTCGCGAAACAGTGCCCAGCCTAGGGCTTTACCATTCTCATCAGCCAGATACCAGCCAATTGTGCCAATGCTTTCATCAATATTGGTCAATTGCCCATAGGCATCAACAAAGTCTGGCCACCATTCAGGTTTTATCTTATGCATAAGCTCTGTCGCATCTTTGGCATTAACACTGTTTATCTCAATTACTTTCGTCTTGATTTCCCCTATTTAATATTTCAATATAGCTGACTGTTTTATCTGGCTCAACATTGTCAAATCCATAATATCTGTCTTTGTACCATAAGATAAATCTATTATCATTATTAACTATGCAGCAGTAAGGAAGTTTATATTCTTTAGCTCTGGTATATACAGCTTTTGAATAGCTTAAACCATAGTAATCTAAAGCTTCAAGTATCTTTGACCATGATGCATTAGATTTGCCCATCAGTTTTATAACTTCATCAAGCTTTACACCAGTAAGCATTGATATGCAGCACTGGCCACATAGCCCATTTTCAATACTTATTGGTGTAATCTTGTCTATAGCTCTAACGGGATGTTCTTTTGAATAGGGACTGTTGTGGTTTATTCGGCTTAGCTGTTTAAGCGGTTCTATTTCAATATCATATTCCTTATTGAGCTGAAGATTGTCAATAATCTTCTTTGTGACAGGTATAAGGTAGTCGCCATTTCCTTTGGGGATAAGCTTACACTCAAATACAACATTATCAATTGCTACTCTGCAGGGAATATTTCCTTTTAAGCCAGTTTCTTCCCAGACATTGAAGGGGATTTTGATAAATGATCTGTTATTTTCAGAATAGATGATAGATGTAAAGCTGTATTTCATATGTTTATTTTACATTTTGAGGTTTGATAGAGTAAACAGGCAATATTTAGAGTAATGTGCTGTTTATATATTTCAGTT
>JBJFHC010000023.1:0-1547 GCA_051893275.1 Erysipelotrichaceae bacterium
TTTTCATCAAAAAAGTTAGGAATCTGCCAAATTTTTGACAATAACAATATAGAGGGAGAAAAATCTCAGTACAAGAAAAGGAGAAAAAACTTAATGGAAAAACAGTTAAAACAATTAAACAAAACAACTAAACATCTAAGGCCTTTTGATGAGCCTTTATTCTACAAAATAGGAAAACACAGGCCAGAAATAATGGAAGATTTTCTGCGTCTGGTACTTAATGATGAAGCTTTGGAATTTAAGAGTTCATCCTGCAGGGAAATAACACCTGATAGATATGGCTATGACTCTTTGCTGGCTCAATTCAGCGCAGTTACCGGGAATGATAGATTGATAGGACTTTTGACGGATGAGGGAACTGAACCTGATGTAATGGCTAATGCCTGTCTTTATTATGTTTTGAAAAAAGAGGAATACATGTCTGATACAATGGACTACAGCCTGCTTCCAAAAATGACAATTGTTGTGCTGATGGAGAAAGATGTATATAAGGGCAATTCACCACTTTATCAGCTTACATGGAGGGAAGATAAAACAGACTGGGAATTTGATGGAATTAAGTATATCTTTGTCAATGGCCAGTACAAAGGTAATGATCCACTTGGTGATTACATCCATGATTTCATGTGTGATGATGTAGATGATATGAGGATAGATTCCATAAAAGAAGCTGTCAAGTTCCTTGAAGCATATGGAGATGAATAGTCTATGGGTAAGCCAGATACAGTTACTTATGAATACATGAAACATAATGAGGTATTTGCCGATGCCTTCAACTTTCTTCTATACAATGGCAATAAGGTAATTGATTATAATGAGCTTAAGGAGCTTGATACAAGAACTATAGCCTATATCTATAATGAAGCTAAAGGCAAAAAGGCAGATAAGGCGATACAGAAGTATCGTGATATCTTTAAGCAGGCAATAGTAAAACAGGATGATAAAGCCACATATGTACTGTTAGGTATCGAGAATCAGACCGATATTCATTATGCCATGCCTGTAAGAAACATGATCTATGATGCCCTTAGCTATGATGAACAGGTATCAGCTATAGAAAAATATAACAGAGATAATAAGCTTACAGACTTTAATGGACATTACCTTTCTGGCTTCTTAAAGAGCGACAAGCTGTTGCCTGTCATAACTCTGGTAGTATACTTTGGTGCTGATAAGTGGGATGGTCCTTTGACTTTGCATGAAATGTTGGACACAGATAATGATGTCGTATTAAAATATACTCAGAACTACAGAATCAATCTGATTGAACCCTATGTCATTGATGAAGAAGAACTTAAGATGTTCTCAAGTGATCTGGGCAGAGTATTATCAATCATCAAGTACTCTAAAGACAGAGACAGATTCAAACAGTTCGTTTTAGGAAAAGAGGAACTCATTTTGTCTAAAGAAGCAGGTAATGTAATAGAAAATGTAACCAGTATAAAGATACCCGATAATTTAAAAGATGGAGATAAGGAGATTGATATGTGCTTAGCATTAAGAGAGATTATTGAAGAAGAAAAAGCTATTATTATTAAAGAGAGTGA
>JBJFHC010000024.1:0-1545 GCA_051893275.1 Erysipelotrichaceae bacterium
AATGCTATAATAGTGGACATGGAAAAAGATATTAGAATTGTGTTTATGGGCACGCCAGAGTTTGCCTCCAATGTGCTTAAAGGACTGGTAGAAAATAACTATAACATTGTGGGGGTTGTATCCCAGCCCGATAAAGAAACAGGCAGAAAAAGAATACTGACACCATCTCCGGTAAAGGAAATGGCTTTATGCTATGGTCTAAAGGTATTGACTCCTTTTAAAATCAGAAAAGAATATGAAGAAGTACTGGCCTTAGAACCAGATCTCATTATTACCTGTGCCTATGGCCAGATTATACCTAAGGAACTTCTCGAATATCCTAAGTATAAATGTATTAATACCCATGGTTCACTTTTGCCTCAGGGAAGAGGTGGTGCTCCTATTCAAAGAAGCATCATGAATGGTGAAGACAAGACCGGCATTACCATTATGTTCATGAATGAAAAGATGGATGAGGGTGATATTCTTTATCAGGAAGAGATGCTTATTGATATTCATGATACTAATGCCACATTATTTAATAAACTTTCTAATCTGGCTTTAGAAATGCTTCTGAAGTTTCTGCCGGAATATATTAAGGGCAACTATACAGCCATTAAACAGGATAATGATATGGCTACATATACCTACAATATCACTAAGGAAGAAGAGTTTATTTCTTTTAATGAAGATGTAAAAAAGGTATATGATCATATTAGAGGCTTGTTAAATAATCCGGGAGCCTATTTTGTAGCTAATGGCAAGAAATATAAACTGTTATCGGTTGATTTTGAATACTGTAAAGATACAGATGCCGGTTTGATCAGAGGTTTAGAAAACAGTTATTTCAGAATAGATGCCATAGATGGTTTTATTAAAGTACTTAAAATTAAACCAGAAGGAAAAAATGAAATGGATGCCAGGGCTTTCTTTAATGGAGCTGGCAGAAGTTTAGTTAATATTAAGACAAAGGAAACTTATGAATAAAGAAAACATTCGAAATTTTTCAATTATAGCGCATATCGACCATGGAAAGTCCACACTGGCTGACCGTCTTCTGGAACTGACAGAAACAGTTTCTAAAAGAGAGATGGAAGCTCAGATTCTGGATTCTCTGGATCTGGAAAGGGAAAGAGGCATCACCATTAAGCTTAATGCGGTTGAGCTTAAATATAAGGCTAAAAATGGTCAGGAATATCTGTTTCATCTGATTGATACACCAGGACATGTAGACTTTACCTATGAAGTATCAAGATCTCTGGCTGCCTGCGATGGGGCAATACTGGTAGTTGATGCCTCACAGGGCATTGAAGCCCAGACCCTGGCCAATGTTTATCTGGCTTTAGACAATGATCTGGAAATTCTGCCCGTTATCAACAAGGTAGATTTGCCTTCAGCTGATGTGGAAAGAACCAAGAAAGAAATTGAGGATGTTATTGGTTTAGACTGTTCCAACGCACCATGTATTTCAGCCAAGACCGGTTTAAATGTTGATCAGGTACTGGAGGGAATTGTAAACTACCTTCCTTGTCCTAAGGGCGATAAAGCTAATAAGCTGCAGGCCCT
>JBJFHC010000025.1:0-5829 GCA_051893275.1 Erysipelotrichaceae bacterium
CATTTTACGCGTAATCCATGGTGCCGCAAAAGAAGTACCCATCACCTCCCTTGCCCCTAGTGGTTCACAAACCGTTATTCCATCACTTATATCTCCACCATAATAACTCACATCAGGTTTATAAAAGAAAGAAAGCACCGGCCCCTTTCTTGTATAATAAGCAGGATTACCTTTAAAATCAACCGCATTCACCACCAAAGAATTAAGCGAATCAGCAGGTGAACCAATCTTAACAGATTTATATTTTTCTTCCCTGTTAGTACCCGCAACCACAAATATAACATCAAATTCATTCTGAATCTTATCAAGTTCTGCAGCTTCTACAGATATAAAATTTTCGCTTATTTCTATTGGCGAACCAAGAGAAATATTCCAGACCTTTATATCCTGATTTTCCCTAACTATTTTACGTATATTTCTGATTATAGATAACGAACTGAAAGAGGAAGCAGTCGCAACTCCAAAATGACGTACTCTAAAATGACCACAGTTATCCTGCAGACGCGGGTTAAAAGAAGGACCATCTACAATTATTGAACTCACCGCAGTACCATGCAGGTAGTCTTTTGGGTCAAGCGTAATATTGGGATCCAGGCAATTGTGATACTCTACCCATTCATTAAAGTATACACCTGTATCAAAATGAGTATCTATTACTCCAACAACCGGTTCATTGCCTGGCTTTGATATAGTGATCTGGCTTTTATAATCATAGCTATCATTTAAATAACAGCTGATTTCATTAAAATCCCTTACACTCATCGCTACAAGATATGGAACCTTATCATAAAGAATATCCGCATCACTTTTGTCTAACTGAATAGTTGCTTCATCGATCATTTTGACATTAAGCAGATTAATTCCAAGATTTTCAAGAAGCTCTTTAATATCTGTTCCAGTCTTATAAACAGTCACAATAGATTTACCATCGGTAATATTCAGCAATCCAGTATCAATATTAAAATAATCAACATAGTAACAGTCAATTACCGTCTTAACAAAAGTACTCCTGGGCAGAATATTACCATCATATTTGCCATTGTTTATTAACTCAATATCCTCACTTCCAACAATGCCATTATAAAAAGCCTCAATAGTTTTCTGACATCTGTCTAATATGTCTATACTCTTTTCTAATGATTTAAGTGACAGAAAATAAGTAAAAACATGTCTCTGCACTCCATTCTCATAAGAAAACTTAGAACCTCTGACAGACTCATTTGGATGTTTGCCGTTATCTGAAAGCAGTATCTGCAGCCTGTTTGATTTCGCGATTACCTGTCGATAATGAACGGAAACCAGGGCTCCCTTTATTGTCTTATCCTTATTCCAGTAATTACTTATTTTTTCAAGTTCTTCCTTTAATTTAAGAACATGTTCAGCACTTACCTGTTTGCCTTTAGACAGTTTGGGTTTTCCAAAGCCACCCGTTACTTTCTGTTTCTTTAACTGACCTTTTAATATCAGAATGTTATTCATGTTTATTCAGCTCCCTGGAAACAGAACTCTTGGATGTCTTACTTAAAATCTCAATTTCCCTTACAGTAAACCCCTGTGCCTGAAGCTTCTTAAGATTATTTGGCTTATAGCCAGTAACACCATAATACAGTCTTCTAAAATAATCCAGTTCATCATCAAGGCTGCTGAACGCAATAGCTGTCTTAATAAGATTCTTCATTTCACCAGGATAAGGCAGAGAGGACATTAGACCCATAATCTTTCTAAACAGTCTGATATCCTTCTTACCCAGATTAAATTTAGATAAATATCTGTTTAAAAAAGATTCACCAATATTCATAAGATCATCATATGAATAACGATTAAAATCAATAACTGAATCAAATCTCCTGATAAGCGCTTTATCAAAATAATCAAATAAATTCGTAGTCGCAATCATCACTACTCTTTCACTCATATGATCCATATTCTTAAGAAGTGAAGAAGTAGCTCTTCCCATCTCTCTTAAATCGTTGCTGTTAGTTCTATCAAGCGCAATTGCATCTATCTCATCAAACAGAACTATCAGCTTTTCAGGGCATACAAAACCATCGATCTCCTTAAACAGCTCGGCTATGTTCTTTTGTGTCTGACCAAGTTTGCTGTCGACAATAGAAGAAAAATTCACCATAAAAATCTCTCTGTCCAGTATTCGGGCAAGCTGTTTAACCGCCTCGGTTTTGCCAGTACCTGGAGCTCCCTGAAACAGAAACTTGTTGATACCGGCATTATGTCCTATTGCGTTCACAATTCCAAGCAGATCCTGCGTAATATCCTCTGGAAGCAATAGTGATTCATTGCCTTTTTCAAGCTTTTCAAACATTGCTGATTTGTCCTCACTCATCTGTGGAACGTATGTATTGACATCACTTAAAAGCGCCATGATATATTCAGCCAGTTCACTGTCCCCATTATTGTCAAAATCCCTGGCTATTTCATAGGCTTCGTTTCTAAAAGCTATTTCGTTTTTTTCTGAGTGATATTTAATCAAGTCTATAACATTTCTCTTCTTCATGTCATTTATCTCCAAATCTATATTAACATACTGGGACATTTATTTCTATATTGGGACATTTATGTAAAACAGAAAAGTTTGTAAGGTAGTGCATTTGTCAGTTTGAAACAGAAGTGCACTTAGCTGATTCAAAAATATCACAGCCATCAAGTCCAGCTTCCCTCTGGTGAAATATAGGCCGCAAAAGAGTATTTCCAGGAGTAGAGATAACATACTGTGCACCCCCAAGAATACCACAGATCAAACCATCTATACCTCCACCAATAAGCGGATACTTCTGTACAAAGAGTACACCATAAACACCAGGCTCAATAATACCATCTATGGTTTCCTCATTTCTTCAATAAGTACGCCAACGCGACTTCCTACAGAATACTCCAGTTCATTTTCATCTTCACAGTATTTCTTTTCATTATTTATCGCAGTATCTATGTGATTTATAAACCACTCACTATCATAAGATGATTTTGTATAATTCCTCATGCGCTTTCTTAATTCTTGTTCAGTATAGCGACGCCTTGAACTTATCTTGGGGTTTTCTAGAAGCATATTATTGTCTAGCTCTTCAACATCGTCAAAATGTAAAAGAAGCCAGAATTCAAAGTTAGGATTTGTCAGATAAAACCCAAAACCATTATCTCTGCATTTCTCCAATACATAGGAATATTGGTTATTGTTTCCATGTGACACAAAACTATCCCTGTCACGATCAATAATAAAGCATATCTTGTCAAAGCCTTCCTCGTAGACAATTGCACGGTTTTTTATGATTCTTGGCATATCATTAATAAGCACACCGATCTGTTCTTCCCGAGCAAAACACTCCACTACATTTTGACAAGTTTGCTCCAAATCGGTTATGGTTTCAGAAAGTTTAACCTGAAGTTTTTCTTCACATATCCATTGCAGTGTATTCCAGAAGTTTTTTGCCATAGCTTTGCTGACTAAAAGTCCTTCTTCACGCATGAAATCCAATATCCGATTTAGTAAAGATTCATAAGAAATCTTACCCGTCCTGCTTTCTTCAAGATTAAGGAACACTCTATCAACAATTTTCTTCGGATTGCTCCAGCCAGTTTCACTGTAGCTTCTTATAATTGGCACCAGTTCAATCAATGGATTGATTCCTATTTTGTTGCGGTATGCTTCAACTTTTTCAAAGTACAGTTCTTCCGTTTCGTCCCCCTCATAAACCAGAAAATACTTCTTCTTTGCCTCATCGCTATCACGGGTCCTGGTACGCTGAGCAAATGACTTCTTCTCTCTCATTTAATCAGCCTCTTCCTTAACAGGAAAAATGGTGCTGAAAACCGGAACGCCGCCATAGCGTCCTTCCAGATATGCTTTGTCTATTTTCTGATCAAAACGGGCATTATATTCTTCAAGTGAATATATATCAGAATTTCCTGTGTCTTTTTTGTCAATAAACCAGATTTCATCTCTTCTGAGCAAATCGAAATCCATCAATCTCGATTCATGGGTTGTAACGATAAGCTGAATATTTTTCTTTTCAGCCATATGCAGAAAAGTTTCTACAAATTTATAGCTAAGACTTGGATGAAGACAGCGGTCAAGCTCATCTAGTACGTATGTTTTTCCATCACCTGACAGCAGAATCTCCAGCATATCCAAGATTCTGACTGTTCCATCAGACTCTTCTTCCAAGTTGAAAAGAACATTCTTCTTTCCGTGTGAAAATTCAATCGTCTGACATTTTACGTTATCACTTTCATCTATAGTAATAATGAAAAAATCTGAACGGGAGCGCAATACCATATCGGTGTTCTTTATATCTGTGTTATTCCTAAGCTCAATATGTTCGCGTTCAATCATAGCCATAACTCTTTCCTGTGCAGTTCTTGGCATGCCGCGCAAGACCTTTTCAATAGGGACGTTTACCAGTTTGAAATCTGTAATTCCCGTTCCAAATGCCGAAATCATTCTGCATACTTCATTTACCTTATCAGCTTTCATCAAATAAGAATAATCTGATATGGGCTGATCTGGATAGTTGATATCAAGCGAGTTTTTAAACCACAAAAATGTATCTTTCAGTATCTCAGCTTCCCTGAAACTTTCGTAGAGATTCTTTTTATTCTGATTCATTATAGACAGAAACAATACGGTACTGTCCTGCCGGATATCATCAGCATATACATCAAGCTTGTCTTTGAGCCCTTTACGTGCAAGTTCACCACCAAACTCATACACTCCATTTTCTATATCTCTTGTAAAAAGTAATTTTTCGCTATTATCTGAGCGAAGTTCAACCAGCCATTCTGATACAAATTTACTTTGGCTTAAAATTACTTCAAAGCCATAGGAATAATACTTTCCTTTTAACAGAATTTCCATCTCAAAATAACTTGGAACGTTGATGTTTTCAGGTTCTACTTTACAGTATTTTTCCGTATGCCCATCTGGCAGATTAAATAATATCACCTGCCGCATAAAATCCATCGCCTTGACAAGATTTGATTTGCCTGCCGCATTAGCGCCATAAACCGCCGCAAATTTCAGCAGCTTAAGTTTTCCATCATCGAAAAGATGTTCCTTCTTGCCACGCACTTTTCCTGCAATCATCGAGAATTCTTCTGTTCCTCCATCCTCTCTTGATGAAAATGAAAGGAAGTTTCTAACATTAAAACGAATAAGCATATCATAACCTCCGGTTATCTTAATATTATACGAAATATTCACTTTTGTAAACTTAATAATAGAAATTATAATTACATTTTAATTATTTTAATGTGATTTTTTCACTTATATCATATCGATAAATAAGGTTGATTTTTTATACATCAGCAGTATTTTTCTATAATGCAAAAATCATATACCTTAATTCTCGTAAATAGTTATGTAAATGAGTCCGGGCAGACATACTTAAACTACATCTATTCCTGGTCACTTATAAAGTAATCTTGCAGAATATAACCAGAAGGTTTCTGGTAAATATTTCTAAGCCTTTATTATTCTAATATCTTAAAGTTATAATCCGCCACAAGAAAAACGCAAGTGTTTGAAACCCAGATGTAACCTGTCTTATCATCTTTGCTATATTGGTTTTGTATCTTTAAGACTGTACTTAAATCAATATTTTCAAAGCATTGTCTATATTCTGTTTCATCAATTTCATACGTACCATTCTGAATCATATTTGCTTTGCATATATTGTGACGGATAACGCTTATAAACACAGCTTTTAAGTATTACCAGTAGCTAATATTACTATCAATATATCCTTTCCTTACGATCCAGTCTTTAATAGTGTATTGTTAACGCTCCTTCTTTTTGTCTGAATACTGATACACTTGATT
>JBJFHC010000026.1:0-4140 GCA_051893275.1 Erysipelotrichaceae bacterium
TATCAATGCCAGGAATAAGTTCTTTCCAGGCCAGCTCAGAAATAAAGTTCATAGGAAAGGCTGCCTTAACAGCTACCGTAAAAGGAAGTTCAAAAGGAAGACACAGCCTTAAAACTATTACAGTCATCAAAACACTAAAGAAATCAGTTCTTAGATACTTATAGAGCTTCTCATTACGCATTAATATAGAAAGAATTAAAGTAAGTATAGTTACCATCAAGATACTTACAAATAAAGAAGAAAGAGAAAACCTCATTGTTTCTTCAGCTCCCTTACCCTTTCATCTATCATTCTGCTTAAAGAATCAAGATCCTCAAGACTGCCATTTCTGTCTACAAAACTTAAGGCCATATCAGATACAGCGTTATCTGATAAAGATCTGAAGATATATTCCGATTCATCTATTAATGGAGAATATAAACGGGTTATTGAATTATGACTGGTGCCATAGTCACTTACTTCAACATATTCGTACTTCAGTAATCTTTGAAGTACCTGCTGAACAGTAAAGATACTCAAATCTTTAGACTGATTCTGAATATCTCTGGCCGAAAGTGCTGTTTCACTTCCCCACAATATTTCCATGATCTGTTCTTCTTTTTTGGTCAGGTTTTTCATAGTCTTATTTTATTACTTTAATTGATTATTGTACATTTATATTTGTATTGTTATTTTTTATTCTTTATGTTACTATTTAGTTACAAGGAGGATATCCCATGAAAAAGTTAATCTTATTAGCACTTGTTTTCCTCTTATTAAGTGGCTGCAAAGAACAGACGGTAGCTGCCAGTCACATCAACCTGGAACTAGCTCTTGATTCAAACTATAACACCATATCTACATCGGTATTTGTTGATGGACAGAAAATTGAGACTGTAGTTCTAAACAATGACAACGAAATAGCTGGCTATGCATATAGAGAATATAACGACAATGGCCAGCTGGTTAAGGAATCAAAATTTGATTCAAACAAAGAACTGCAGGAGATGTGCCTCACTGAATGGACTGACAATATTGCCTCAAGCGTTTCCTGTTATCTGAAAGATGGAACGAAATATGATAGAGTAAGCTCAATCGTAGAAGATAGTAGGATTATCGAAAGAATGTATAAAACCGAAGTCAGTTATACTATTTACTATTATGATTATGATGAAGAAGGCCGAATGATTAAGATGAGCAATATTACTTATGATCAGGATGGCAACCCTCTCTTTAACTGCTACAGCGATTATGAGTATTCTGGTAATAAAACTGTTGTCTATAACTACGATGAAGGAGAAAAGGCTTATACCTACAAAAATATATACATTTACGATGATTATGGTAGACTCTTAAAATTAGAATCTTACACTGAAAAAGATAAACTTATCTCTTCTTGCAGATACAGCTACCATGGCAATAATTTACTTAAAACATTTAAGTTCAGCGACAGTAAAAGCATAAGGGAAGAGAAATATGATTCCTATGGAGCACTTACATATTTAAAGGATGATTACGAAGGGAGTACATATAAGGCAAAATGAAAGAATCAAAAAGAACAGACATCAAAACAATTGTTGCAGTAGTAATATTTCTGATAGTAGCGGTAACTTTGATCATCCTGACATTCAAGAAGGTCTTTGACTTCGCTACTGCTGCCCTTGTCTTTGCGGTAACGGGAGTAATCTTCTACTTTGTGTTTGTAGGAATCAACTATAAGCACAGTATCTATGGTGGCCGCTTTGAAGACCATTATGGTAAAACCGATAAAACAATTAAGGAAGAGAAAGAAAAGGCAGAGTAATCTGTCTTTTTTACTCGGTTTCATCCGACTCGGCTACAACCGAGTAAACTTTACAAGAGCTTATTTTAATGAGATAATCTCATTAGAGGTAATGCGATGTTTGTAGGAAGAGAAAAAGAACTTAAGCAGCTAAACAGATTTATTGACAATGACAGCTTTTTCTTTGGCCTAATATATGGCCGAAGACGGGTAGGAAAGAGCGAACTTGTTAAACAGCTGATCAAAGATAAAGATATAAAGATTCTTTATTATGAATGTAAACAGGTTTCTGAGGCTTCCAATGTAGAAAGTCTGTGTATCGAATTATCGCATCTTTATAATCTGCCGGCTTTTTCATTCAGGAATATAGAAGCTTTTCTTGACTATATTTTTCAGCTTTCTTTAAATGAAAAGTTTGTTCTCGTACTTGATGAGTACCCCTACTTAAGAGAAAACATTAAGGGCTTAGACAGTATTATTCAGTCACTTATTGATAAGTATCATAAATCAAGCCGACTCAAATTAATAATACTTGGATCCTATATGGAAATTATGAAAAGTCTTTTGATGCATGAAAATCCTCTATATGGAAGAGTGGATCTGACCATCAATCTAAAACCGCTGGACTATTATGATAGTGCAGCTTTCTACCCTTCTTTCTCTGACAGTGACAAGGTAAAACTCTACAGCGTATTTGGTGGCATCCCCTACTATAACCGGCTTATTGACAACAGTTTAAGTGTTAAAGAAAATATCATTAATCTTGTTTCATCAGCTGACTGCCGTCTGGAAAATGAAATATCCATGTATCTTAAAAGTGAGATAGCTAAAATAACCAATGCCAATGAAGTATTTACCGCTATTGCCAGGGGCTCTCATAAATTTTCTGACATCCTTTCTAATTCTCATGTTTCTTCTTCTCCAGCCCTGAGTGATATTTTGAACAAACTGATTCAGATGGAAGTGATCGAAAAAACAGCGCCTATCAATCAGAAAAACAATAAGAAGAGAATCAACTATAATATCTGCGACAATCTATCGCTATTCTATTACCGTTATATATTCCGTAATCTTTCAGCCCGAAACATTATGGATGAAGAAACTTTCTATAATCGTTTCATTGATTCTGACTTCAATGAACAGTATGTACCCCACCTGTTTGAAAATATCTGTAAACAGTATCTGATAAGGCAAAACAAGAAAGGAATGATAGAACCGGTAATTAGAGATATCGGCAAATATTATTATGACGATCCTGAAAATAAAACAAATGGTGAATTTGATATAGTAACACTCGATGAAAAAGGCTATATCTTCTACGAGGCCAAATTTACCGATAAACCAATAGAAGAAAAAACAGTTATTGAAGAGATAGAACAGGTAAATAAGACCGATCTTAAATCTTATCGCTATGGCTTTTTCTCAAAATTAGGTTTTAACTGTGAAAAAAAGGATGATCGAATACTTATTACACTAAGTGAACTATATAAATAGAAGGCTTTCGCCTTCTATTTTTAATATTCTTCACCATTAGTCTTAATGACATTGGCATAGTAATCAAACGAATCTTTCTTATATCTGTTTAATGTACCCTTGCCTTCATCATCAAGATCAACATAGATAACTCCATATCTCTTGGCCATTTCACCGGTTGAAGCTGATACCAGGTCAACTATACCCCAAGGAGTATAGCCAATCAGGTTTACACCATCTGATAATGCCTCATCCATAGCCTTGATATGACACTTGAAGTAGTCGATTCGATATGGGTCATGAACCTTGCCATCTTCCAGTTTATCATAGGCACCCAGACCATTCTCTACTATCATGATTGGAAGCGAGTATCTGTCTTCAATGTCATTAAGAATATATCTTAAGCCATCAGGGTCAACACCCCAGCCCCAGTCCGAATACTGGATATATGGGTTCTTGGCTCCCATCGAAAGATTGCCGGCACCATCTTTGGCTACATCCGGATGAGTTGTAACACAGGATGTATTGTAGTAGGAGAAAGTAAAGATATCTACTTTTCCTTCCTTCAATATTTCTTTATCCTTGTTAAAGAAGTCTGGATCTAAGTCATATTTAGCCCAGATACGCTTGGCACAGGCTGGATAGGCACCTCTGGCCTGCACATCGCCACAATACCAGAAATAGTTCTGCATTCTTTCCTGTGACATCAGTACATCCTTAGGATCACAGGTTAAAGGATAGTTGACAAGACCAGCAATCATACAGCCCATCACAAAGTCTGGATAAGTTTCATGAGCGTATTTAACTGCCTTGGCAGAGGCCACAAACTTGTTGTGCAGCTGAATATAGGAAGGAGCTATTTTCTCCTTTGGCATGTTTGGCACAAAGGCTCCCAGCATCAGCAT
>JBJFHC010000026.1:4240-5822 GCA_051893275.1 Erysipelotrichaceae bacterium
AAGGAGCTATTTTCTCCTTTGGCATGTTTGGCACAAAGGCTCCCAGCATCAGCATCGAATTGATTTCATTGAAGGTCAGCCAGTATTTTACTTCATCATGATATTCATCCATTACGGTTTTGGCATATTTGAAATACAGGTCAATTGTCTCAGGATCAGACCAGGTAATGTCAGTTGCGATATAGGCAGGATCATCGTAATGGGAAATGGTAACCAGCGGTTCAATATCGTTTTCCTTCAATAACTTAAAGACCTCGTGATAAAACTTCAGACCCTCTTCATTGGGCTTTTCTTCGATACCCTTAGGATAGATTCTTGACCAGGAAATCGACATTCTAAACATATTCATACCCATTTCCTTAAACAGTTCAATATCCTCTGTGTAGCGGTGATAGAAGTCAGCACCCAGATGATTAGGATAATATTCATTGTCCAGCACGGTCAGCTTTGCGCCCTCAGGAATGGTCGAGCCGACAATTGAAGTTCTGATTTTCTGAGCTTCACCATTTTCATCAATATAGGTTAAATAACGGCTAGACTTCGCTGAACCACCGGTGGTGAAATCAGTGAGGGCAGGACCTCTGCCCCCTTCATTCCAGCCACCTTCATACTGGTTGGCTGCAGTTGCACCACCCCAATAGAAATTCTTTGGAAAGCTCATATTACTTAATAGCCTTGATTACTTCCTGACCTTTGTTTAACTTGCCAGTTGCCAGATTTACAATATCCAGATATTCACTTCCATTAGTAATAACCATTGGAATCTCAGTAGAATAGCCTTCTTTTTCAATCGCCTTCTTGTCAAAGCTTACAAGTTTGTCTCCGGCCTTAACTTTATCATCCTGCTTAACATGAGCAGTGAAATGCTTGCCCTGCAGATTGACAGTATTAATACCGATATGAATTAATACTTCAAGTCCATCATCAGATACAATACCGATGGCGTGTTTGGTTGGGAATAAAGTTTTAACTGTACCAGAAACTGGTGCACATACATCGCCATTTTCAGGAAGAATCACAATACCCTTGCCTAAGGCTTCAGATGAGAATGCAGCATCAGATGATTCAGAAATATTCTTAACTTCGCCGCTTACTGGCATTTTAACTACAGCCACTTTATTTAACTGCTTATTTTCGTTCTTTGGTTCTTCTTTTACATCTTCATCCTTATAGAACATGAATGTTAATACAAAACCTACAGCCAGAGGAACAATTACCGCAATAATGATAGGAATAATTCTAGGTGCAGCTGGATTTAAGAACGAAAGAAGACCAATTAAGCCCATACCGGCATAAGTATAAATCTTTAAATCAAACAGACCGATCACAAAACCAGAGGCAGCACCCGCAATACAGCTGATACCTAATAATACCTTGCGAGGAATGATGATACCATACATAGCTGGTTCAGTTACGCCGAATATTGCTGATACAGCTGCAGGAAGAGAAGCTTCCTTAACCTGTTCATCCTTAGACTTCATAAATACGGCAAACAGAATTCCCACAATACCGAAACATACAGTCCAGGTTGAACCCAGCATTAAGCTTGGAGTACCACTCATTACAGCGTAGAAGGCAAACA
>JBJFHC010000027.1:0-1531 GCA_051893275.1 Erysipelotrichaceae bacterium
AATAAGTTTTGCTGCTTCAAAAGACAAAAGTTTCGAAGAACATCTGATTCATGTGAATGAGAAAAAAACTTTACTTCCATCTATTGCACTATATGGTGCCAATGCAGCCGGCAAGAGTAATGTTCTGCTCGGGTTATATACTGTTAAAGAAATGGTCACTGGAAATACCGCTAAACTTTTAAAAGGTCAAAAACTTCCATGGGTTCCGTTTGCCAACAGTAAAAAACCAACTTCATTTGAGCTTATGTACATCTATAATGGCATAAGATATGATTATGGTTTTTCTTATGATGAAAACAGAATCTATGAAGAATATCTATATCACTGGCCTAATGGCAGAGAAGCTCTAATATTTTCTAGAGATGATGGTATATATGAATTCAGAGAGAACATCGCTGAGCAGACAACTTTAAGCAGCAGGACGCCGGATAATAAGCTTTATCTTGTCAGTTCCAATGAGTGGAATCTTCCTCAGACAGAAAATGCATACAAATGGTTTCAGAAAAATCTGACTTTTCTGATTGATGAACAGTCAGATGCTTCTAAAACGGTTCAAAAGATACAGAGTGGCTACGATAATAAAGTTAAGATTTTGAAGGAACTGATGAAAGCCGATCTTGGAATATGTGATATTGATATCAAGGATATTTCGAAAAAAGATCCTCTTATAATCACCACTCATAAAATACAGAACAGTAATGGGAACGAAGACTATTTCGAACTTTCAATGGATGAGGAATCGGCTGGTACAAGGCAGTATTTTAACAGAGTTGGTGGATGGCTGGATGCCATAGAAAAGGGAAGACTGCTGGTAGTAGATGAAATAGAAGACAGTCTTCATCCGCTTTTAACCAGAAGGCTTATTGAAATGGTTCATGATAAAAATATGAACCAAAAACAGTCACAACTGTTGTTTACAACTCATGATGCACTGCTTCTTGATTTGAATATTTTCAGAAGGGACCAGATCTGGTTTGCCGAGAAGAATGATAAAACATGTTCTACCGAGCTATATTCTTTAGCTTCTTTTTCTCCAAGAAAAGGTGAAAATGTTCGTAAAGGTTATCTTCAGGGCAGATTTGGCGCTGTTCCTTATATTGGAGAATAATTTATGGCTAAAAGAAAAGAATATAATCCCGATAGATCCGCAAAACGAAAAAGAAGGCCTGTCATTTATATAGTATGTGAAGGCCAGCAGACAGAGATAGCTTATTTTAAAAATTTCAGAACCAGAGACTGCCTAGTAGATATAGTACCGGTATCATCAAAACACAAGGCGGCTGAGCACCTCGTAAAACATTCAAAGTCTCACATTGAACAAATAGGGTATTATCCCAAAGATGGCGATCAGCTCTGGTGTGTATTTGACTGTGATGACAATAATAATATACAGTTAAGAAATGCAGAAGAATATGCCAGAAAAAATGGAATTAGAATAGCTTTTTCAAATCCATGTTTTGAATACTGGTATCTTCTTCACTTTGAGAAGCATTTTGGTTTTCTGAAAGACTGTGATTCGGTTATTAATATT
>JBJFHC010000028.1:0-5742 GCA_051893275.1 Erysipelotrichaceae bacterium
GTTTTATCGGTATTTGTACAGTCCCTGTTTTTCTTAATTACCTTTGAAAGATCGCTTGTATCAAATACACTGGCATCAATTGTCGTAGGGGGAGCTATTGCCGGCTATGCTGTATCAAGACTTCTGGTTGCCAAAGGATCAGGTGGCGGCAATGATATTATTGGCTTAATACTGACTAAATACTTCCCGGGCTTTACCGTTGGAAAGTATTCAATTTTCTTTAATGCCGTATTATTTATAATCTGTGGCATTGTCTTTAATTCGGAAGTAGCCATTTACTCCTTTATCCAGTCCTTTGTACAGTCAATTACCATTGATAAAGGACATGACGAAAATATCGACCTGTCCTGCATGGTTTTCACCAAGAACCGGGAAGTCAAGAACTTCATTCTGAATGATCTGCACCGTGGTGTCACTACCTGGAATGGCAAGGGCGCCTATACCGATAACGATATGGAAGTTTTTATCTCTGTTGTCAATAAACATGAAATATCCGAAGTTAAAAGACGTATCAGATCAATTGACCCTGATGCCTTTATCGTTATTACGCAGATATTCGATGTTTCAGGAGGCTATGAAAAGAGGCTTATATAAAGACTGCACAACAAAAAATAAGTATCTATTATTTATATCTTGTAATTCAATCCTCAGGCTTAGAAAACCATCAGCAAACTGATTAAAGGAAAACAGAATGATTAGTTAAGCTGCAACTGATTTTTCATATTCCTCTTTCTTCTTAAGAAATTCCTCTAGGATCAATCCACAGTCAAAGGAAGCTTCTTCTATTGAAATCCGGCTAAGCCTGAAGGCTGTTTTCATACTCTTCTTTAACCTGCATAAAATCTTCAACAGTCAAGTTGCATTCATGTGCAGCTTCTTCAAGATTCAGCTTGCCTTTAACAAACAATTCAATTATTTTGTGGATTACCGCATCGTTAATCTTTCTCTCACTTTCTTTAATAATACCAGCTTTTTCCGCTTCCATCTGTTTAATTACTTTGATGTTTTCTTCTTCCATCTGTTTAATTACTTTGATGTTTTCTTCTTCCATCTGCTGAATTACTTTAATATTCTCTTCTTCAATCAGTTTCCTTATTGCTTCACACATATCTGTTTTCCTTTTTCCTTTCTTTTTTGGCATTTTTACATTTGTTACTGTTTCAATAACCCTCAGTGCATCATTGTCTACCATTACTTCACCTCTATCCAGATAATGTTCCTTTATCTTCTCAGAATCCTTTGAATACTTAATAAAAGTCATTACTTCCTTAAGATCACTTGTAAACAGCTTCAGTTCATCTTCTTTGATACCTGATGGTTCAATCAGGTTGATTCTGTAGTTCTGAGTATATTTTAATACGACATCATTATCTGTGTCCAACATTTCATGTAAAGTTAAAGGTCCATCCCATTTCTCATCGCCAAAAAGAATCACCAGAGTTATGACCGGAAAAAGTCTGTTGGTTTTAAGAAAACCCGAAAGAAATTCTCCGCTCTCCTGAACAAGCTTTTTCTCTTTGTTGTGACGGGCTATTGATGATACCTGTTCGCCATAGCTCAGGGCATCATAGATCATATTTCTGACTGGCATGGCATAGTGGATATCTGTCTGATTCTCGATGCCTAAAAGCACATAGGTTGCTACATCATTGTATTTGATAACCGTCTTCTTAAATACATCACGATACTTCTGTACTACCTTATAGCTCTGTTTTGTCTTATCCTGATTAAATATATCCAGAAGAAGTCTTGTATCCAGAGGTTTCAGGGAATCGGAATCTATTACCTTTTCACCCTTATACAGAAAGAAATTGAAGGCATCGGCAAAGACATCATTATGATTCATAAATCTGGCAGTTAACTTATCTATATCTCCCATAGCTCTGTATTAAAACCCCTCTTCAGATTCTAAGAGTTTCAGGTATTCTCTTATTGAATCTACTTTCATCTTATCTGCACCATCACACATGAAATCATGAATGTAGTCACCAAGCTTATCATCACCTTTATATTCACCGTTGACAAACAGTATTTTTAGACCATCATCCAAAACTTCATCTGTTTCCTTAATACGACTAATCATTTCATAGACAGCTTCTTTTTCTTTAAAACTGTCCTTCTCCATAAGAGTTACAAAAATCATATCTGGAATTAGATTATAGTCAGTTTCCTCTTTTACATACTGCATAGTCTTATAATCTTCATACCAGCGCATTTTATATATTAGATTCTGGGCATCATATCTGTCCGTTATAAAACAGATAAGAGTTCCATCTTTGGTATATGTGCTGAATTCTATAATTATCAGGCCATCCGGCGTTTCATCAGCTGGGATTATATTCACGGCTGAACCGTCAAACTCCAGAGTATCATCATCTAATACAAGTCTTAGAAATTCCTTCATTATCTGTGGTTTTAAGCTCCCTATTCTGTAGAATAAATTATCATCAAAGAGCCTAAGTTTTTCTCTTGATTCATTTACATTTTTTAGTTTTTTCTTCATCAAATCAATCTCCTTTTTTTACAGAGGTTTTTTATTCCCTCTATATTGTTATTGTCAAAAAAATTAAAAATTCCTCACTTTTTTCAAAAAAAGATCATTTTTTTACATTTTTAGGATAAAAACGCCAAAGAATATCTACTTTCAATAAGGAAAATAAAAGCTGGAGCTTGAAAATGTATAGAGACAATAAGTTTAATAAACTATAAAATTACTTGAAAATATTTACAAAACTTTGATTTAATTTCACATTTATTACACAAATGCTTCAGATAAAATGGAAAAAAGTTTCTAAAATGGGTAAAATAGATTTGTTATTCATTAATTGAATATTTTTATGGAGGAAAAGTTAATGAAAAAATTATTAGTTGCGTTATTAGCTCTATTAATGATTGTAACTTTAACTGCATGTGGCAAGAAGGATGATACTCCTGTTGTCGACGGTGGTGAAACCGAAGGCGAAACTGCTACATTCGATGTTAATGCAGTTGATGTTAGCTCATTAAAGTTGGCTAATACAAAAGAGTATGTTTACTCTGATTCAAGAGAAGTAGCTTCTATGGATTACCTGGTAACTGCTCTTGCATCTGACCACCAGTACAATGTAAACTTTGTTGATGGTCTTGTAATCTGTGACAGCTATGGTGCTTACCAGCCAGCAGTTGCTGAAAGCTGGACTTCTAATGAAGATGCTACAGTATGGACTTTCAATTTAAAGAAAGGCGTTAAGTGGGTAACTGCTGCCGGTGATGAATATGGCGAAGTTACTGCTGATGACTTTGTTACAGGCTTAAGACATGCCGCTGAATTCCAGTCAGGTACTGCTTATGTTGTATCAGCAGTTGAAGGTTTCTCTGACTACATGACTGCAGGTGATTATACAGATGAAGCATGGGCTAAGGTTGGCGTTAAGGCTCTTGATGATTACACATTAGAGTACACTTTAAATGCTCCAACTCCTTATTTCTATACTCAGGTTGAATACACTGTATTCTATCCAGTAAACAAGACATTCTTAGAGTCTAAGGGTGATGGCTGTAAGTTAGGTACTCCAGATACTAACTCATGTACATTTGGTCAGGCTACTCCAGATTCAATTCTTTATAACGGTGCTTACATCTTGTCTTCATTCGATGTTAAGTCTCAGACTGTTATGGTAAAGAACCCAGACTACTATGCTGCTGATGAAGTATATCTTGAAAAGGTAACTGTTATCTATGATGAAGGTTCTGACCCATATGAAATGATTAGATCATTTGAACAGAACGTTTACGCATATGCTGGTTTATCAACTCAGTGGGGCGATGAAGTATTCAATGAAATGATGGCTAAGTATGATGGTTATGTAAATCCTACATTATCAAACTACTATGCATTTGGTATTGTATTCAACTACAACCGTGTAACTTATGACAACACAGCTCATGCCGATGATGCTGATAAGGAAAACACTCAGAATGCTATCAGAAACGAAAACTTCCGTTTAGCTATTAAGTCTGCATTTGATGCTCAGGCTTACTTAGAGGTTTCTGCTCCAACTGAAATCGCTAAGGCTACTTTAAGAAACATGAACGGTGTTCCTAACCTTGTTTCTACATCTGATGGTACATTATATGGTACTTTAGTTGAAGATGCTTATGAAGAAATCACTGGTACTAGAGTTTCTTTAGCCGATGGTCAGTGGCCATGGTTAAGCAAGGAAAACGCTCTTGCCTATATCGAAGCTGCCAAGGCTGATGGCATTTCATTCCCAGTTCATATCGATATGCTGGTTGTTGAAACTTCCGACAGATTAACTAAGCAGGGCTTATCATTCAAACAGTCAATTGAAGAAAATACAGATGGTCAGATTATTATCGACTTAATCATGAGAGACCAGGATACAGTTCAGAACATCGCTTACTATTCTGAATCTTGGGATGAAGCTGACTATGATATTTCTACATTCACTGGCTGGGGTCCAGACTATGTTGACCCTAAGACATTCACTGAAATCTATTCACCAGTTGATGGTTACTACATGCACTCATGTGGTTTAACTGATAAGGGTGCTACTCAGTCTGATGACTTCGGTATTGATGATGACTTAAAGACTGAATTAGGTTTCTATGAGTATGAAGAATTATATAGAGCTGCTGATGCAATCACTGACGATCTTGATGCTCGTTATGTAGCATTTGCCAAGGCTGATGCTTATTTATTAGCACACGGCTTATATATTCCTACTTCAATGCAGACTAGAGCTGCCAGAGTTTCTCACATCGTTCCATTCTCTGCACCTTATTCTTCTGGTGTTTCACAATACAAGTACAGAGGAGTACAGTTACAGGAAGACGTTGTAACTACTGAACAGTATCAGGCTGCAATGGCTGCCTGGGAAAAGGGTGAATAATTAGTTATTCATTAATTAGTTAAATTAGAGGGGCAATCTCTTTGCCCCTCTTCATTTCTATATTAATGTGCAAAGGAGGTTAGAATGGGAAAATATATATTGACAAGACTGTTGAAAGCTGCAATATCTTTATTCTGCGTGGTATCTATCGTAATCGCCATGATATTTACACTCATACCACGTACTAAAGTATTGGATCTTGATAATGGTTATAAGAAGATGACAGGAGACAATAAGACGGTTTATAAATATAATCGTTTTAAAGATCTTGGTTACCTGAAATTTGAACGAATAACAGAAATGTGTAAAAATGAGTCCGAGGATTACGATGCTTGTGTTATTGCGGGTTCAAGTGAAAACGAAAGGGTTATAGCTCTTTATCAGGAAAAAGGATATACAATTGAATACTTAAAGAGTGGTGCTGCCTATGCCTATAGAGACAACAATATTTTTGAACTGGTTGGAAACTATTGGGCAAATCTGATTGTGATTGACCATCCATGGAAAGTACAGGATGCCAACAATCCAGATCTGGAAAGAAAATACTATATAGGCTTAGACCACAACAACAGGCCGGCTATTATGTGTTCAGGCTGTACTTATAAGTATCAGATATATTTCAATGGTTCATTCCCATTCATTCATTCAAATACTATTAAGCTGAATTTTGGTCTTTCTTACCCAACCAAGGTTGGTATTCCAACTCTTGATGTAATTGGTACTGGTCAGGGAGAACAGAATAAGATTCTTCAGACTTTCCCAACCGGACTTGAAAAGGAAAGTGCTTTAAATCTTTATACAGCTCAATATAAGTCTACTCTTGATCATCTTGATGAACAGATGTTTACAG
>JBJFHC010000029.1:0-5728 GCA_051893275.1 Erysipelotrichaceae bacterium
ATATTGAATCAAGCGTTCATTCTCACAGTCGCTATTATCTTTCCCGTTATTTTGGCTCTATTCATTCTACACTTTACAGTGGAACTTATCTGGGTGACAGAAAAAGCGGGATGGCTGCAAACTGTTCGGTAGAGCCTTTTTACAGTGAAATGGTTATTGCCAATATGTATTCTATTGATTCTTATCTGGGATTTAAGGATAGGGGCTACTATGCTGAGGCTATTTCTTTAAATGACGAAACAGTTATTTACGATGATGAAACGCTTGAAACGATTAAGTATCCGCTTCAGGGGATAAACAGTTTTATTGTGCTTGATGAATATGAAAATTCTTATAAGATAAGGCTTGATAGCTACAGCAATGATGATTATGACTATAATCCAGAAATATCAGTCGGCTATATCACAAAAGAAGATGTAAACTATCTTTTTAATGATATTAAAGAAGAAAACTTTGAAGAAATTTATCTCGACTATAATGGAGGCAGTCTGCACTATAAGGATGGTGATACTTTATTTGTTAAAGATGGCTTGTCTTTGAGTTATCTTTCACCATTAAAAGACAAATATGAATTTGTGACTTATGAAGACAATATAGCTCAGTATCGGGAAATAAGTGATATTGAATTTATTAATTATCCCGATTCACATCTGTATGAGGGTAAAAGCTATGATTATTCTGATGCGGTTATTAAAGTAACATATGCCGATGGCAGAAACAGTCGCATTAATCTTGATACCACTATAGCTTCTGTTGCCGATAACAGGCTGATTGTAAATTACTGTGGTGTGATTCTTGAATATGAGCTTACATATGTGGAAGATAATATAAGTGAAGATCTGGCTATTATGATTGAATCTAATCTTAATGGTGAAGTTAACAATGATGAGCTGGACTATATTAAAGAAAATCTGCCAAAGTCCAATCTTAATCTGGACATGGAAACCATCAGGCGTCTTGATGCTCTGTATCTTGAAAGAAGTGATTTTAATTATGCCTTTAGAGATAACTGGGCTGATCTTTCAATTTCGGGTTTTGGCCTGTCGTTTGAAGATCCTTTATTTCCCGATGTTCCCCGTCCTTTTAAAGACACGCGCTACGTTCAGATGATGAAAGTGAATGCCAACTCCGAAGATATCGGCAGAAGATTTGGCGAAGCCTATGGCTTTGAGCTTGTAGACAGTTTTTCGCTGCGCTATTCTTTGAATCTGGCTAAGTCAGATCCAGTATATGAACAGGTGGTTTCCTATAAAACAGAAGGCGATGGTTTATATACAGTTTACTGTTACAGGGACAGAAATATCTATAAGTGCTACAGTGAGCTGAGTGATAACTACATTTCGTTTATTACCAGAGGTGATGGAATATATTTTGTTTTACATAAGTACAGTATTAATGATTATAATTATTCCGATCTCTATGAGAATGTGTCGGCTTTAAACAGTGACCCTGATATTCATATGTTTATGATGGAGGGTTTCCTGGTTATTACGCTGATTGCTGCAGGGGCTGCCCTGATTATTATCTATGATATACAGAAGAAAAGAGAAGAAAAGTTATGGAACGATTACAGAAAATCCTTGCAGAAGCCGGTATAGCTTCCAGAAGAAAAAGCGAAGAGCTGATTCTTGAAGGCAGGGTAAAGGTTAATGGAAAAATAATAAGTGAACTGGGCTTTAAAGCGGATTTCAGTGATGATATAAGAGTTGATGATAAACCGATTCAAAAGGAAGAAAGCGTTGTCTTCATATTTAACAAACCAAAAAATGTCATATCTTCCTGCAGCGATGATAAGGGAAGAGTGACTATCCTGGATTATTTTGATGAGCCTTACCGTCTTTATCCTCTGGGCAGGCTGGATTATGATTCCTCTGGTTTGCTGCTGGTGACAAATGATGGCGAGCTTACCCAGAAAATACTGCATCCAAAATATGAAGTTGAGAAGCTTTATGAAGTCAAAATCGATAAACTTGTAAGCGATGAGAAACTGAAAAAGCTGTCGGAAGGTATTTATCTGGATGGCAGGAAATGTGCGCCCTGCACTATTGAAGTAATAAGTAAAAACGAATCAAAAAAGACCATGCTTCTGCACATGGTCCTGCATGAAGGGCGAAACAGAGAAATACGCCGGATGTTTGAATCAATTGGCGTAAATGTTACAAGGCTTCACCGCTTAAAGGAAGCAGAAATTGAGCTTGGCGATTTAAGACCGGGTGAATACCGCCGTCTTAAGCCTTATGAGCTTTCTAAATTAAGGAAATATCTTGGCTAGGTTCCTCAGGATCGATATAGATGGTTTTCTGGTTTCTGATAGAGACAAATCCTGGTTTGGCACCTTTGATTTTTTTGACATCTTTTATTGAACAGTAGTCTACCGGAACCGATGAGGAAAGTCTGCCAGAGCTGTAGTAGGCGGCAATGTTGGCGGCCAGACGTATTACTTCTTCGTTCAGTCTGTCTGAGTTTACAACCACATGAGCCCCATGATAATCCTTCGCATGGAAGAAGGTGTAATTGTTTCTGGCATAGTCAAAGGTCAGGAAATTATTCTGAAGATTGTTCTTGCCCCAGGTTATGGTGTAATCACCATATTTTATCTGGTAGAGATTGATCTTCTTTTTCTTTTTCTGCGGAGCTTTATTTTTCTTAAGATAGCCATAGGACATCAGTTCCTCTTTGATCTGCAGGCCATCCTGATAGGATGCCATGGAAAGCTGCTCAGAGATGGCGTTGAAGTAGTTTATTTCTCCTTCGCAGATTTCTATCTGCTCTTTAATATAGCTGATTCCTTTTCTTTTTTTGGCATAAATCTGGTAGTATTTATTGGCATTCTGTTTAATTGTCAGTTTTGGATCTAAGGCAATATGAACCATATTGCCTTCATAGTCTTCAACATCTATTTCTTTGAGGCCTTTCTTTTCCAAATCGGAACAGATATAAAGAGTATCACCTTTTGTTTTGTCTTCTTCAAGATTCTCAGCTTCATAAAGCGACATTTTCAGTTTATCCAGTTTGGTATTATAGTGTTTCTGCTGTCTTTTGATGAATTTGAATATGTCATCTGTTACGGATTTAATTCTTTCTTCCTGTGATTTCTGATAGTAGAGATAATCAAAGCCTTCGCTTATGTCGTTAAATATTTTATATGTGCTGTTTAAGTGTTTTAGTTCAATGATATGGTATTCATTATCATAGATATAGAATTTGTCAGACTTCTCTATTTCAGTCATGATCTCTTTAAAGCTCTGGTTTTCCAGACGATAGCGTATCTCTTTTTCCAGAACTTTAGAAAAGCCCTGCAGCTGAGCTACCAGTGATTCGTCAAGATTGATGTTCTCTGTTTCAAAGGGATTGAGTTTTTTCTGCGATTCTATTGTTAAAAATGGAGCACCTGAAAGAATTACTCTTTTGTTGTTTTCGGCAGGTGGTATTTTTTTGTAGGCATCTATAATCTTCCCGCTGTCACTGTCAAAAAGAATCAGATTGGTATATTTTCCCATCAGTTCTAAAGACAGACAATAGTTTTTTTCGTCATACATTTCATCCTGGGCTTTTATTTTAAATAAGAGGTAACGGTCAAATTCTTTCTGTTCAATTGAAGTTATTATTCCATTAATAAGATATTTTCTTAGCACCATGACAAAAGTTGAAGGATCAAGATAGTCAGAGTAGTTTTTGTGTGACAGGGCAATATGGGCATCATTTGGATGTAAAGAGATAACCATATTGGTACGTATGCTGTCAGCATGTACATTAAAAACAAGCTCAGTCTTGGAGCTTTGTGATATTTTGTTTATTCTGATTGGTAAATGTGAACATAATGAGTTCTTTATTTTGTGTAAGATAATTCCATCGATTGCCATGAACTTATTATATTTTATTGTCACTAAGATAAAAAGTGGTAAAATATTGCCATTATGAAAAAGGGACTATTGATTATTTTTGCGGGACCTTCAGGTGTCGGCAAGGGGACGGTGCTGAAGGAATTAATAAATGATAAGGAACTTAATCTTGTATATTCGGTTTCAATGACCACCAGAGCTCCAAGGGAAGGGGAAATTAATGGAGTTTCATATTTTTTTGTTGATAAGGCCGAATTTGAAAGAGCTATTGAAAATAGTGAGCTGCTGGAATATGCCTGTTATGTAGATAATTATTATGGCACACCAAAGAAATATGTTGAGCAGAAAAGAAATGAAGGCTTTAATGTTATTCTGGAAATTGAAACTGTCGGTGCTGAGAAGGTTATGGGTATGTATAAAGGTGATGTTACTTCCATCTATCTGGTTCCACCTGATATGGAAGAACTTGAGCATCGTCTAAGAGGCAGGGGAACAGAAAGTGAAGACAAGATATCCAAACGTATTGAAACAGCCAGGACTGAACTTAAGAAGCTGGACAAGTTTAAATATGTTGTGGTTAATGATGATATAAATGAAACTGTTAAAAAGGTAAAAGAGATTATTTTAAAGGAAATGAATATATCTGCATAAGATATATTTTTTATGAGTATGGCAAGAATATTTGAGGATAAGAATTTTTATAAGAATCTGTTCGTGATAGTGCTGCCGATTATTGTTCAGAATGCAGTTACTTCTTTTGTCAACCTGATAGACAATATTATGGTTGGACAGATTGGAACTGAAGCTATGTCGGCAGTATCAATCTGTAATCAGCTTAATAATGTATATATGTTTCTGATATTTGGTGCTTTTTCAGCTGTAGGTATTTTTGCCTGTCAGTTTAAGGGGAAAGAGGATGATGAGGGAATTATTAACTGTTTCAGACTGAAAAATTATCTGGCTGTTTTTATGTTTTCTTTAGTTCTTGTGGCAGTATTGGCTTTTGGAAAACCCATATTAAGGCTGTTCTTCAACAATCCGAATAACACGGCCGAACTGAGTGAAAGAATGGTTGAGCTTTCACTTACTTATTTCAGATATATGCTTCCGGGTTTAATGTTCTTTACTTTTTCGGTATGTATCAATACTACATTAAGGGAACTTGGCAATACTTTTACAGCCATGATGGCAACTATTATAGCTATTTTTGTGAATGTTTCCTTAAACTATGTTTTAATATTCGGCCATTTTGGTTTTCCGGCTCTGGGTGTGAGTGGTGCGGCTATTGCCACATCGATTGCCAGAGGTGCGGAAGTGGCAATACTGGTGTTATTTATTTTCAGGAACAGTGAGTTCTGTTTTCTGACAACGGTGTTTAAGAAGCTTAGTGTTCCCCTCAATCTTTGTAAGGATATTGCGCTTAAGGGTGGTCCACTTTTAATGAATGAGGTGTTTTACAGTTTTGGGGAAGCCGGACTTTCGCAATGTTACTCCCGAATGGGAGTTGATGCCCTGGCAGCCATGAATATCAATCTGACAGTAGCCAATTTCTTTTCGGTCGCCTGTTTTGCGATGGGTACGGCAACCTCGATTGTGCTGGGACAGCTTTTGGGAAGAGGAGAGCTTGACAAGGCTAAGCCAACTGCCATGAAGCTTCTCTATACCAATATTTTTATATCCTTTGTTTTTGGGATCTGTCTTTTTGTTCTGGCTCCCTATTTTCCTAAGATTTATAATACCAGTCTGGATAATCAGCTATTGGCCTGCAGTCTTTTAAGAATCTATGCAGTACATCTGCCGCTTCTTGGTATCTATCATACTTCTTATTTCATCATCAGAAGTGGAGGCAAGACGATGATTACTTTCTGGTTTGATGGTTTTTATAC
>JBJFHC010000030.1:0-6206 GCA_051893275.1 Erysipelotrichaceae bacterium
GATGGTACTGTTACATTTAATGCTGACAAGTTCTCTACTTATATTCTTGTAAGTGAAGAAGTTGATAAGCCTGCAGGTGGAAACAATAATTCAGTATATGTTCCTTCTGAAAACAAGAAACCAGTAGTTAATACAGCTGCTAAATAGGAATGAAATCACCAGGTATAATACTTGGTGATTTTAATTTGTGCTTCAAAGTTTGAAAAAGTGTTAGTTTAGATTTATACAATGCATAGTATAATAATTCTATTAAAGGGCATTTTAATTATGTCTGTTGTTATGTGAAAGAGGAATACGTATGGAAGATAATTATGTTATCGAGATGAGGGGTATAACCAAAATATTCCCAGGTATAATTGCCAATGATCATATAAATCTTGCACTTAAAAAAGGGGAGATACATGCATTATTAGGTGAAAATGGAGCCGGTAAGTCTACACTTATGTCTGTTCTTTTTGGCTTATATCAGCCAGAAGAAGGTCAGATATTTCATAATGGCAAAGAAGTAAAGGTAACCGACCCTAATGTTGCCACATCGCTGGGCATTGGTATGGTACATCAGCACTTTAAGCTGGTTGAATGTTTCTCGGTTATGGACAATATCATTCTGGGAAATGAAGATACAAGTCTTGGCTTTGTACAGAAAAAGAAAGCTCGTGAAAAGGTTAAGAAACTTTCTGATACCTATGGCTTACATGTAGATCTTGATGCCAAGGTAAGCGATATTACCGTTGGTATGCAACAGCGTACCGAAATCTTAAAGATGTTATATCGTGATAATGATATTCTTATCTTTGATGAACCTACTGCCGTACTTACTCCACAGGAAATAGATGAGCTGATGCAGATTATGCGTAATCTTAAAAATGAAGGTAAATCAATTCTCTTTATTTCGCATAAACTGAATGAAATCATGGCTATTTCGGACAGATGTACAATTTTAAGAAAAGGTAAATATATCGGTACTGTAAATATCAAGGATACCAACAAGGAAGAACTTTCTTCCATGATGGTAGGAAGAGATGTTAAGTTTGCGGTAGACAAGACTCCTGCCAAACCAGGCAAGACTGTCTTAAAGGTACAGAATCTGGTAGTTAAATCTAAGCTTCATAAAAAGAATGCGGTAGATGGTGTATCAATTCATGTCAATGTGGGTGAAATAGTATGTATTGCCGGTATTGATGGCAATGGTCAGACTGAATTTGTTCATGCGTTAACTGGTCTTGATAAGGTTGAATCTGGTGAAGTTATTTTCATGGATGAAGATATCACAAAGAAGTCTATTCATTATAAGAATACTCATGGTTTCTCCCATATTCCAGAAGATCGACATAAACATGGCTTAATACTGGATTTTACGCTTGAACAGAACATGGTTCTGCAGAGATATATGGAATCTGACTTCCAGAAAAATGGCTTTATCCGTTTCAAGGAAGTAAGAGACTATGCCAATAAACTGATTGAAGAATATGATGTAAGATCAGGACAGGGACCTGCAACTGTTGCCAGATCAATGTCCGGCGGTAACCAACAGAAAGCTATCTGTGCCAGAGAAATGGACAGAGAGCATGACCTGTTAATTGCGGTACAGCCAACCAGAGGTCTTGATGTTGGTGCCATAGAGGCAATTCATACCAAGATAGTCAAGAAAAGAGATGAAGGAGATGCTATCCTGCTGGTATCTCTGGAGCTGGATGAAGTAATGAACCTGAGTGACAGGATCTACGTAATGTATGAAGGACAGATAGTTGGGCAGCTTGATCCTAAGAAGACTACAGTTCAGGAACTTGGTCTATATATGTCAGGTGCCAAGAAAGATGAGGTGAAGGAATAATGAAGCAGAAAATATCAAATCTTTTAGAAAATGATGGCTTCAAGTCATTCCTGGCTTCAGCTGTATCTATTCTTTCCGGTGTCTTAATCGGTTTCCTGGTAATGGTGCTTATTACCTTTGTGAATGATAAAACGACAATCAAGGATGCCTTTGGCGGTCTGCAGATAATCTTATCTGGTCCATTCTCAAGTACTATTACCAGATACATGATTGTCAATACCGGTAATATGCTCTTCTATGCCGTTCCTTTGATTTTTACTGGTCTGTCAGTTACTATTGCCTGGAAGACTGGTTTATTCAATATCGGAGCTCCTGGACAGTTTATAATGGGTATTATTGGATCTTTAACGGTTGCCCTAAGTATTCAGACTACCGGCAGAGTTGAAGGCATACTGGTATGGTTACTGGCTTTACTGGCTGGTACCCTGATGGGTGCCTTATGGGCTATGATACCTGGTTTATTAAAGGCTTTCTTTAATATCAATGAAGTAATCATCTGTATCATGACCAACTGGATAGCTGCCAATATCTCTTCATGGTATTTCACATATCAGCCAGCCTTACAGTCAACTGAGGGTACAAAGGGCGGCTTCTTAGGAAAAGTAGTAAACAACTACACACCTAAAATGGGACTAGATAAACTTTTCCCTAGTTCATTGATTGATGGTGGCCTGATTATTGCCATTGTAATGGCTATTGTGATTTATATTATTTTAAATAAGACAACCTTTGGTTTTGGACTAAAAGCCTGTGGTTCCAATAAAGAAGGAGCCAGATATGCCGGTCTTAATGAAAAAAGAAATATCGTTATTTCTATTATGATTGCCGGTGCTTTAGCCGGTATGGGTGCTGGTTTATATTACTTAAACCCAGGAATCGAATATCGTTATATCTCACAGTATTCATCACTTCCTGCCTATGGCTTCTCAGGCATTGCCTCAGCTTTCCTGGCTAACTGTAATCCAATCGGTGTAATATTCTCATCTGTTCTAATCAGATATTTGAATATGGGTGGTGACTATCTGGTAAAAGTAGGCTTTAACCGTTATGTTGCGGATATTGTTATTGCGGTAATTATCTATATGGCTGGTTTCACCAGAATCATCAAGGAATTTATTACCAAACATCATAAGGCCCATCCTTTAGAGGCCAAGGTAAAGGAGGAAAGTAAATAATGGATGCGTTAATACTTATATTACAGAAAACATTAATCTATGCTTCACCTTTACTCATTGTAGCTCTGGCTGGTGTATTTGCTGAGCGTTCAGGTATTATCAATCTGGCTCTTGAAGGTGAAATGATTTTTGGAGCCTTCATAGGCGCAATCTTTGTTTACTATATGCAGATTAATGGCACCTTTGCCACCAATCAGCAGCTGATGTTTGTACTGGCATTATTAATAAGCGGTATCTCAGGAGCTATTTTCTCACTGCTGCTGTCATTTGCGGCTATTAAGCTTAAAGCCGATCAGACTATTGCTGGTACAGCGCTGAATATGCTGGCACCTGGTGTACTTCTTACTGTATGTCTGGTTCTTTTCCAGCAGGAAAAACTGGTTATGAACCCAATGCCTAATTATGTAATACTGCAACAGGGTGAACATGGTCCTTTATTCCAGGTATTATTCAATAAAGCCTATATTTCTACCTACATCATCTTTATACTCTTTGTAGTATTATCTATCTGGCTTTATAAATCAAAGATAGGTACTCATTTAAGAGCCTGTGGTGAACACCCTCAGGCAGCTGATTCGGTAGGTATTAATGTCTATAAGATGAGATATCTTGGTACTACTATTTCAGGCTTCCTGGCTGGAATTGGCGGCTATGCCTATATCGCTACAGTATCAGCCGGTACAGCCGAATCAGGTGTTGCCGGCATGGGTTTCCTGGCTCTGGCTATCATGATTTTCGGTAACTGGAATCCGGTAGGTATCTTCTTTGGTTCATTACTGTTTGGTTTCCTTAAATGTATTGGACCACTTTCATATCAGATTCCATTCCTTAAAGCTTTGAATCTCGATATTTATTTCTATAATATTGTTCCATTTATTATAGTTATTATTGTATTAATTATCTTTAGAAACAAATCAGGCTGCCCTAAAGCTGAAGGCCAGCCTTACGATAAAGGACAAAGATAAATCAAAAGGGCCTTAAGGTCCTTTTCTTAAGGAGGAATATGCGATTAATTGATTCAGTTAAAAAATATAACAATGTTTCATTAATTGAAACTTCTAAATTCAAAAATATAACTCTTTCTTTCCGCTTTGGTTTAAAATATACTGCTAAGCTTAAAGCTTCTTTACTTGTGTTGTCCAATATGCTTTTTGAAACATCAAAAAGTTATGACACCAAGGTAAAAATGACTACAAAGAAAGATCTGCTCTATGGATTCAATGGCCAGTCTATGGTTAACTGCTATGGCAATGTTTTAGTATTCAATGCCAGTTTTGACTTTGTAAATCCCAGATTTCTGAAAGATGTAACTATTGATGACTATATAACATTTATAGATGAATTATTATTTAATCCCTTATTCGATAATGATAAACTGAATGAATCAAAAAAGAATACCTCAGATGCCCTAAAAAGAAGACTGGATAATCCATCAGCCCTGGCTTCTGATAACTTTTATAGTGAATTATCAAAGGACGATGAGAAGTTCAATACTTATCGTAATGGAAATCTGTTGGGTTTAATAGATAATCTTGAACTAAAGGACATAGAAGAAGCCTATAAGCTCTTATTCACTTCCAGACTTGATATCTATGTGCTTGGTGATATAAATGATAAACTGTTAAACTATCTCATTAAATTCAAGTCTAGTAACAGTATTTCAATGATTGATTCATCTGCTGTATATGACACAAGAGAAGAAATAACATTCAAAAAGAAAGTGTCCCAGTCAACTCTAATCTATTCCTACAGCACACCATTCAATAGAGCTCATAAGGATTATATTGCCTTTAATCTGGGGAATATTGTCTTTGGCGGTATTCCTACATCTTTATTATTTGCCAATGTCCGTGAGAAACACTCTCTTTGTTACTCAATAGCCGCTGTTTCCTTAAAGAATGATGGCGTTGTAATGGTTAAGACCTTGATTGATAAAGACAATAAAGAAAAAACAATCAAAGACATTGAGGAACAGTTTATGTGTATGATAAACGGTGAATATGATGAATCAGTATTAATCAGTGCCAAACAGATGCTGATGAATAATCTGATGTCAATTGATGATGATATTGACTATCTGTTAGATCACCTATACATCAATGACTTAAGGAACACTCATGAATCATTAGATGAATATATAGATAAAATGCTCAAAGTAACTAAAGAAGACATATCCAGAGTCTTTGGACAGTACAGACCATATCTGACCTATTTTCTGGAGGGAAATCTAGATGATTAAACATTATAACGAACTCTTTGATGAAACATCCTATACCGAAACTTTAGACAACGGTTTAAAAGTTATTATCTTCCATAAACCCGGCTATTCTTTAACCAGCGCCTGTTTTGGAACACCTTTTGGCGGTTTAAACATCCATCAAAGACACAACGGCAAAGATTACACTTTCCATCCAGGCACTGCCCACTTTCTGGAACATAAACTCTTTGAATCCGAAGAAAAAGACATCATGACGGCATTCTCATTAATGGGTGCCAATGTCAATGCCTTTACCAGCTATAAAGAAACCGTCTACTACTTTACCAAGTCTGGTGAAGATATAAAAGACTGTCTAAATCTTCTGCTGGACTTTGTTCAGAATCTTTCAATCACCAAAGAATCAGTTGAAAAAGAAAAGGGCATCATCGTTGAAGAAGTATCCATGTATATGCAGAATCCTGATTCCAGACTGATTAATGAGACCTATAAGTCTTTATATGAAAAATATTCGCTTAAATATGATATTGGTGGCGATGAAGAAAGCGTAAAGGCCATAACTAAAGAAGAACTGGAAGAATGCTACAGCTTAAACTATCATCCATCCAATATGATTCTAAGTATCACAACACCCTTAGATCCAAAAATGATAATGGACATCGTAAAAGAAAACCAGAACAGTAAAAACTTTAAACCAATTGAAAAACCATTAAATATCATTGAAGAAGAATCTATAGAAGTATACAGAAAAGAATACAGCTTTAATATGGATATATCTTCATCTAAAAGCTGTTATGCCATTAAACTCAAACCTGACTTTAAGTCAGAAATGGATGCCTACCGTAAAGAATGGGCGGTAAGACTTTATCTTAGTGCCTATTTCTCAAATCTTAATCCTGACTATCAGCTCTGGCTTGATAAGGGTATTATTAATGACTACTTTGGTTTTGAAACTGATTTCTCTAAAGACTATGCCAATATT
>JBJFHC010000030.1:6306-23999 GCA_051893275.1 Erysipelotrichaceae bacterium
ATATCATTCAAAGAAGTAAAAGAAACATTCAGCACAATTTCCTTTGATAACTATGCACTTATCAACATTTTTCCACGTGGAAAGTGAGAAAAAGTGAGACAATGTTGATCGACAATTTCTACTAAATTCGTATTATTATATATCTGCAAGTAACTATAGGAGGTATATGAACGAATTTAATTTATTAGGTAAAACTGTTGGCAACATTGAAATCAAAACATCTGAATCAGGCACCAGGTACGCAAACTTTCTGCTGGATGTAAGAAGACCCTACAAAAACAAAGATGGTGACTATGAACATGACGTCATCAATCTTACCGGTTTCAAGAATGTAGTGGATTTTCTGGAAAACGTCAATGACGGTGCACTGCTTACTGTAAAAGGGCATATCAGTTCCAATTCCTACACCAAGGATGGACGTATCGTTTACTCTAACAGCATGATTGTGGACAGAGCTGATTTCATACCGGCATACTGATAAACATTGAGGGAGAATTCACTCCCTTTTTTGATGTACAATTATGAATATGAAATTACCTGTATTCGGATGTGAAGACTGGCTCAATGTCTATGAAACAAAGGCAAAATATGATATAGCTCAAAGCACTATGTCATCTTTAACGATGGATGAATTTCTGGATATCTGCAGTATATCAAGAGAAGAATTCTACTCAAACCTTAACTCCAAGAAAATGAACTATGGGTATATAGAAGGCTCACCAGAATTCAAAGATGAAGTATGCAGACTCTACCAACATGTAACACCAGACATGGTCTTAGAGACTAACGGCTGTACCGGTGCCAATCTGCTGGCCATGACAGCCTTAATTGAACCAGAAGACCATGTAATAGCCATGCACCCATCCTATCAGCAGCTTTATGGCTATCCAAGAGGACTGGGTGCCAATGTCGATTTTCTGGAACTTAAGGAAGAAAATAACTGGCAGATAGATATCCATGAATTAAAAAACTTAATAAGATCAGATACAAAGATGATCTGCCTTAATAACGCCAACAATCCAACTGGTACAGTATTAGACAGAAAAGTTCTTAATGAGATAGTAGAGATAGCTAGAGTAAACAATGCCTATATTTTATGTGATGAAGTATATAAACCAATGGAAGATATAGATGTACCTTCAATTGTCGATATCTATGAACGAGGCATCTCAACCAATTCACTTTCAAAAACATACTCACTCCCTGGTATCAGGGTAGGCTGGACAGCTGCCAGTAAAGAGATAACTGATATATTAAGGTCATATCGTGACTACACAATGATTTGCTGCGGTGTTTTTGATGACTATGTAGCTTCTTTAGCTTTAAAGAATAAAGACAAGATTTTAAAACGAAATCAAGAACTTATTAACACAAACTTTGAAATACTTAAAGATTGGGTAAAGAATGAACCCAAAGTATCACTGGTATTTCCAAAACATGTTTCTGTTTCCTTTATAAAAATTGATATAGATATACCAATAGAAGAATTTTGTATAAATCTTCTGAATGACACAGGCGTACTCTTAATACCAGGAAACCGTTTTGATGTTGAAGGGCATGCAAGACTTGGCTATTGTGCAAAGACGGAAGTGCTGATAGAGGGTTTAAAGAGGCTGTCTGAATATCTCCAAAAATATTAGCAGCACTGGATTTTATGATAAATATGAAAAATAACAATTTAAAAACATCAAGTATCGAAGAACGCGAAGAAATGGTCACAGTATCTGATTTGTATTTATATCTAGAAAAAGGCATAGAAGATATCAACAATGGCAATGTTCGGCCTTTTGCGGATGCCATTAGCGATATAAGAAATATAAACCATCATTTCAAAAAATAATCTATGCAGATGACTAGACCAATATAACATCAGAGACTAAAGATGTATCATTAAAAGTCATAATGCAGTTTGATAAGGGTGAACTGCCATTTTTATAAGATGTTTAAAGGACATCAATCCTGATGGCCTAGGCTAAAGTTCCAGTCCCATGTGGAGAATTCAACAGATAAAAAAACTTATCAGGATCCTTAACTGGAATTCGAGGCTGAGAACTGAAAGAGAAGCCTTTATAGAACCGATAGGGGAGTGTACTTGTTTTACACTTCTTTTATTATTGTCAATGTATGATGATAAAAAGGAAAATATAGAAAACGCCGCAATCCTTGTCTGGATTAAAAAAATGCCGTTATTTGTAGTATAATCATTTCATGGCTTTTGATACATTACAGGAAAAAATAACTAAAACCCTTAGAAATATTGAAGGAAAGGGTAAACTATCTGAACGTAATATGGAGGATACTCTAAAAGAATTGCGTATTGCGCTTTTAGATTCCGATGTAAACTATGGTGTAGTTCAGAACTTTTTAAATGATGTAAGGAAAGAGGCTGTAGGACAGGATGTATTGAATTCAATCGATCCTGGACAGTTACTTGTAAAAATAGTGCATGATGAAATCATTAAATTACTGGGAGATGACGACAATTCAATTCATTTTGCACCAGGTTTAACCACTATTATGATGGTTGGTTTACAGGGTACAGGTAAAACTACACAGGCAGCCAAAATTGCCAACATCTTTAAGAAACAGGGCAAGAAAGTCCTGCTGGTAGCTGGTGACCTTGTCCGTCCAGCTGCTGTTGAGCAGTTAAAGACACTGGCTCAGTCAATTGAAGTAGAAGTATTCTCTAAAGGCTTATTTGTGAACGCCTTAAATACCTCGATTGATGCCAAAAAGTATGCTAAAGAAAATGGCTTTGATGTTATGATTGTCGATACATCCGGACGTCTGCAGATTGATGAAGTTCTGATGCAGGAACTCAAAGACATCAAACAGGCCATATCACCAGAAGAAATACTTTTAACTGTTGATGCCATGACTGGTCAGGATATTGTGAATGTTGCCAATACATTCAATGATGAACTTAATGTTACTGGTCTTGTTGTAACGAAGTTTGATGGTGACTCCAAGGGTGGTGCTGTCTTATCAGTTAAATCAATTACTGGTGTGCCTATTAAGTTTGTCGGTGTTGGTGAAAAGATTTCTGACCTGGATGAATTCCATCCAGACCGTCTGGCTGATCGAATTCTGGGCATGGGTGATGTTGTATCGCTGGTAGAAAAGGCTCAGGAAGAATTTGATGAAAAAAGATCAGAAGAAATCGCCAGGAACATGATGTCTGGCAAGTTTACTCTTGATGATATGCTCTATTCAATTGAGGCATCAAGAAAACTTGGCCCATTATCTTCAATCATGGGTATGCTGCCTGGTATGGGTGACTATAAAAACATGATCAACGATGAAGACGCTGACAAGAACCTTAAGAAGGTTAAGGCCGTCATTCAGTCAATGACTCCAGAAGAGAGAAAAGACCCTTCAAGACTCCGTGGTACACATAAAAGAAGAATTGCCAAGGGTTCAGGAACTACTGTTGATGATGTAAACAAGGTTATCAATCAGTATGACAAGATGAAGAAGGTAATGCGTTCTTTCTCAGGCATGTTCAGAAATATGATGTAGTGTCAAGTAAAAATACTTGACACTTTATTTTGATATGCTATACTTTATAAGTACGAAAACGGAGGTAAACAAGAAATGGTTAAGTTAAGACTGAAGAGAATGGGTGCCAAGAAAGCTCCTTTCTATAGAATCGTTGCTGCTGATGCAAGAGACAGAAGAGATGGCAGAGAAATCGAAGTAGTAGGTACTTACGATCCAAAGACTAATCCTGCTTCTATCGTTGTTAACGAAGAAAAGGCTCTTAAGTGGTTAAACGATGGCGCTGTACCTTCTGACACAGTTAGAAATCTTCTTTCTAAGGCTGGCGTTATGAAGAAGTTCCAGGATGCCAAGAAAGCTAAATAATGATTGATTTAGAAAAAGTATTACTGAACATTGTTAAGCCAATTTGCTCAGATCCAAATGCGGTTATGGTTAAACAGATGGAAAGCATCAATGAAAATGAAATGCTTCTTTATGTTTATGCCCCAAGCGATGATATCGGCAGACTGATTGGCAAGCAGGGTTCAATGGCTAATTCGATTCGCCAGATGCTGCAGGTTGCATCAAAAATCGAGAACAAGCGTATTTCAATTAAGTTTGAAGCTATCTAAACAGGTTTAATTACCTGTTTTTTTGATACAATAGCCTTATGGAATTTAAAGAAATAGGAAAAATATGCAATACCCATGGCATTAAGGGTGAACTCAAAGTTGAAGTATATACTGATTTTACAGAAGACAGATTCAAGCCTGATTCTCTAATTTATATTGGTGAGAAACATTATAAAGAAACAGTCGAATCCTATCGTTTTCATAAAGGATTCATGCTGCTTACTCTAAAAAATAAACATGATATTAATCTGGTTGAAAAATATAAGAACATGTATATCTACAAGGATGAAAACGATATTGAGGAACTTGAAGAAGGTTTCTATTTTGATGAACTTATCGGTTTATCTGTCTTTGTCAATAACGAAAAGAAGGGTACAGTCATCAATGTCGAAGAAGGTGTTAGAAATAACTTTATCAGAGTAAAGACAGATGACAAAGAAGTACTCATACCTTATATTGAACAGTTTATCCTGAATACCGATATCGAGAAGAAAAGAATTGATGTAATTGATATGGAAGGACTATTTTAATGAAAATTACTGTTCTTACCTTATTTCCCGAGATGTATGAGGGCTTTCTTAATTCATCAATTATCAAAAGAATTATCGATAAAAAACTCTGTGAAGTCAAAGTGGTGGATATAAGAGATTATTCCAGAGATAAACACAGACATGTTGATGATACACCATATGGCGGCATGGCTGGTATGCTGATGAAGGTGGATGTTGTACATGAGGCCTTAATAAACAATAAGAGCGAAAATTCTTATGTCATGCTGACATCACCTAAAGCACAACCACTTAAACAGGAAGACCTTGTCAGATTTGCAGCTATGGAAGATATTGTCTTTATCTGTGGCCATTATGAAGGAATTGACTCCAGAATTGAGAAATATATAGATCGCAATATTTCTATTGGCGACTATATACTGACCGGTGGTGAACTGGCATCAATGGTAGTGATGGATGGAATCATGCGTCTATTGGATGAGGGGATAAGTTCTGATTCCTTAAAAGAAGAATCATTTAATGCTTCATTACTGGAATACCCACAGTATACAAGGCCAGTAGAATATGATGGACAGAGAGTTCCTGATGTGTTAATGAGCGGCAATCACGAGAAAATCAGGCAATATAATCTCAAAGAGTCTATTAGAGAAACCCTTAAATATCGTCCAGATCTGCTTAAAGAAAAAGAGCTTAATAAAGAAGAAAAGAAGTTTCTGGAAGAAATAAAAAGTGAAAATAATTCTTGTCTCTAGTTTATCTATATGTTACAATATTAGGGCTTTAGGGCATTGTCATTCCGCTGTTTGATATAAATAAGAGTGATGATTACATATTGTTTAGAAGGAGAAAAGGCATGAATTTAAATTTAGTAAACGAAATTACTAAGAGCCAGATGAGAACTGATCTTCCTGAAATCAAAGCTGGTATGACTATCAGAGTTGATGTAAAGATCAAAGAAGGCAACAAAGAAAGAATCCAGGCATTCGAAGGTATCGTTATCAAGGTGCAGGGTTCAGGAATCGGTGAAACATTCACTGTAAGAAAACTTTCAAGCGGAGTAGGTGTTGAGAGAACATTCCCAATCAACTCACCACTTATCGACAAGATTACTGTAATCAGAGTCGGCAAGGTAAGAAGAGCTAAGTTATACTACTTAAGATCTAGATCTGGTAAGTCAGCTCGTATCAAGGAAGTTAGATAAGAATCAAGTCGCTAATAAGCGGCTTTTCTTATATAATAATTTAAGTATGAATAAAGAAAGAATAAAAAAAGAACTCATTGAACTGGTTAAAAGCTTTCTTATAGCTTTAGTTATCTGCTTCTTTCTGATTAAATTTGTCATGATGTCAGTGGTAGTAGATGGCACATCCATGCTGCCTAATCTGCACAATGGAGATTTTGGTTTTTCTTTTGTGATTACCAGAAATATCTCTATTAATCGCTTTGATACAGTGGTTATTGATGCTTCTGAAGACAAAAAGATAGTCAAAAGAGTGATTGGATTACCAGGTGAAACGGTTGAATATATTGATAATGAGCTCTATATTGATGGAATGCTTGTTAATCAGGACTTTGAATATCTGGGATATACTCAGAATCTGAGGGTAACATTAGGTGAAAATGAGTATTTTGTGCTGGGTGATAACCGTGAAAACTCCAGGGATTCAAGATATTATGGTCCTTTTACCAAGGATAGAATAGTATCTTCTCATGTGCTGATACTATTTCCTTTCTCTGATTTTGGGTTTGACAGATGAAAAGACGTTTTGCCAACTACATAAATGGAAATATGCAGATTCTTCATCTCGATGAAGAATTTTTTAAGGGTGAACTTTGTTTCATTGATATTAACGATGATAGAACACCCGAATATGTAACCAATGGCATTCATACAGTCTGTTATATTGCCAAAGGCTACAGGTGGCTGATTGCCTATCCCTATAAGGAAAACTACGTCATGACTGCTGTCTATGATGATAAGAAGGAAATAGTGGAATGGTATTTTGATGTAGCTTTAAGTACTGGTGTAATAAATAGTATACCCTATGAAGATGACCTTTATCTGGATATGGTTATCACACCTCAGGGTGAGGAAATCATACTTGATGAAGATGAACTTCTTGAAGCCTACAACAGTAGAGAAATAGGGGATATAGAACTTAAACTGGCCTATGATACACTGGATATTCTGGAAGAAAGATATGCCTGTGATTTTAAATATTTAAAGGAATTTACAGATAGACTATGCGCTTATTATTCAACATCGGAAACTTTGAAATAAAAGATACAGTATATCAAAGAGACTCCTATAGAGCCATTATTATTAAAAATAATAAAGTGGCAATGGTTCATTCCCTGAAATATGACTACTATAAGTTTCCAGGTGGCGGCATGGAACTTAATGAAACCTATATCGATACCTTAACACGGGAAACACGAGAAGAGGCAGGTCTTATAATTAAACCAGAAAGCATAGAGGAATATGGACTTGTTCATAGAATTGATAAACTGAAAGAGGGTGGTACCTTTATTCAGGACAACTACTATTATCTCTGTGATATAGAAGAAGAAAGAATAAGCCAGAAACTTGATGAATATGAGGATGATGAAGGCTTCACTCTGGAATTTGTAGAAGCTTCTAAAGCCATCAGTATTAATCGAAATGCAGATCATGGACCAAAGTCTAAAGATATGATTGAAAGAGAAGCCAGAGTGCTGGAACTGCTCATAAAAGAAGGATATTTATGTTAAAAGAAAAAGTACTCAAATATTTAGAAAAAATTCCTTATGGCAAAGTGGTTACCTATAGCCAGATTGGTGAATATCTTGGAAACAGACACTTATGCAGAGCGATAGGCAATATTCTGCACAATAATCCCGATGGCGACAGATATCCCTGTTACCGGGTGGTTAATTCTAAAGGAAGATTAAGCGATAACTATGCCTTTGGTGGTATAGAAGCTCAAAAAGAAAGACTGGAAAAAGAAGGAATTATTGTTACCAATAATTCTGTTGATTTAAATATTTATCAGTACAGGGAGGAAATATGAGCGAAAATGTTAAACAGATAAACTGGTTCCCTGGTCATATGGCCAAGGCTAACCGTCAGATGGAGGAACAGATAAAGCTTGCGGACATCGTCATTGAATTAAGGGATGCCAGAGCTCCTTTAGCCAGCTTTAATCCAACTTTTGATAAGCTGATTAATAATAAACCCAGACTGATTATTTTAAACAAAGCCGATCTCGCTGATGAAGAAGAAAACCGAAAGTGGCTTAAATACTTCAAAGATGAAAATACCCTGATGATAAATTCAACACACGATAATCTTAAAGTGATTGTGGTAAACAAGGTAAAAGAGATACTCAAAGACAAAATCGAAAAAGCCAGAGCCAAGGGCATAAGAAAAAAGGTTTTAAGAGCCATGGTTATTGGCATACCAAATGTCGGAAAGTCTACTTTTATCAACAATATTGTCAAAAAGAAAGTAGCCAAGGTGGAAAACAGGCCGGGTGTTACCAAGGCTTTAAGCTGGATCAATATCAATGAAGACCTGATGTTATTGGATACACCAGGCGTTTTATGGCCTAAGTTTGAAAACCAGGAACAGGCAAAGATACTGGCTCTTTTGGGATCAATCAATGATGACATTCTGGATAAAGAAGATCTGGTAAACTTTGGTTTAAACTATATCGTTAAAGAATATCCTGGCAAGCTAAATAAAAGATATGGCATCGATGAAAAAGCTGAAGATCTTATTGAAACTATTGGCAAGGCCATGGGCTGGCTAAGTCAGGGAAATACTGTAGACCGCAACAAGTCATATCAGCTTATCTTAAAAGACATAAGATTAAATAATATTGGAAGGATGACCTTTGAAAAATGCCTCTAGAAAATGAATATGAAAAACTGGCCTGGAATAATAACGAACTGGTCATGGGCGTAGATGAAGCTGGAAGGGGACCCTTATGCGGACCTTTAGTGGTGGGTTCATGTATATTACCTCTTAACTATGAAAACGAACTGATTAATGACTCAAAAAAACTCAGTGAAAAGAAGAGGAAACAGCTCTTTGATGTTATTAAGAAAGATGCCCTTTACTGGAATGTCAAAATAGTCGAGCCCAGAGTCATTGATGAGCTCAATATCCTGGAAGCTACCAGAACCGCTATGCAGGAACTTTCAAATGAATATGAAGTATCCATGGTACTTACCGATGCAGTGAAGATACCAAATGAAAAGAATATTCCGATTATTAAAGGTGATGCCAAATCAATATCGATTGCCGCTGCCTCTATACTGGCCAAGGTCACAAGAGATAATATTATGGAAGAACTTGACAGGAAGTATCCGGAATATGAATATAGAAAACACAAAGGCTATCCAACCAAAAGACATATCGAACTGATGAATGAGTATGGGGTGTTTGATATCTATAGATTTTCTTATTCACCTGTTAAAAACTGTCCCAAAAAGCGAGAAAATTAAAGTTTTTTCGCTTTTTTCATTAAAAAAGTGAGGAATTTTGCCAAAAACTTACAATAATATAGTATGGACAAAAGAAAAAGACTTATCTCACTGACACTTAAATACCATGGTGACTATAACCGGATTGTAAAGGCGATAAAAGAAAATGAAGAAGTTACCGAATGTTCTGATCAGAAATGTCTCACGATTTTTGATGATGCTTATCCTGAAGTTCTTCATGAACTTAAATATCCGCCCCTTGTGCTTTTCTATAAGGGAAATCCTGATCTCTTAAAAGAAGATAAGATATCAGTGGTGGGTTCCAGAAATGCTTGTGATTATGCGCTTAAAGCCACAAAAGATCTTTGCCTTCATCATCGCGATAAAGTTATAGTATCTGGTCTGGCTAAAGGAATAGATGCCATGGCACATACCTATGCCAGAAAGACTATTGGAATCATCGGCTGTGGCATTGATTATATTTATCCCTACTGTAACAAAGAGCTTTATAAGAAACTGGAAAAAGAAGGACTGATACTAAGCGAATATCCGGGAATGACCAAACCCCTGGCCTATCATTTTCCCTTCAGAAACCGCATAATTGCCGCCTTAAGCGATACAGTATATATCATGCAGTCATCTCTCAAATCAGGTACTATGTCCACAATCAATGAAGCACTGGAACTGGGCAGAGATGTTAAGGTCCTTCCCTATGATATTTATTCTATAGAGGGTGAACATAACAATCATCTGATTAATGAGGGTGCACTAATGATAGGAAAAGAAGAAACTGTTTGACAAAATAAATGATATCTAGTATTAATATTTAAGTATTAAAGATAAACACAAAGAATAGAAGGTATATAAATAGATGAAAAATTTAGTTATTGTAGAATCCCCAGCTAAATCAAAGACCATTGAAAAATATCTGGGTAAAGACTACAAAGTTGTTTCCTCGGTTGGCCATATCCGTGATCTGGCAACCAGAGGAAAAGAAGGTTTAGGTGTTGATGTAGAACACAATTTTGAGCCAACTTATGTAGTATCAAAAGAAAAGAAAGATGTTGTGGCATCACTTAAAAAAGATGTTGCCAAAGCAGGTACTGTCTATCTGGCAACCGACCCGGATAGAGAAGGAGAAGCTATCTCGTGGCACCTGGCTCAGGTACTGGAACTGCCGGTAGAAGATACCAACCGTATCGTCTTTAATGAAATAACCAAAACAGCAGTAACCAGGGCTCTGGAAAACCCAAGGACTATTGATATGAATCTGGTAAAGTCTCAGGAGACCAGAAGAATACTGGACAGAATCATCGGTTTTAAGCTATCTAAGCTCTTACAGAAAAAGATTAAGTCAAAGTCAGCCGGAAGAGTACAGTCGGTTGCGCTTCGCATGATCTGTGATAGAGAAAAAGAAGTAAAAGCCTTTGTACCTGAAGAATACTGGACTATCAAAGCCGGTCTTGAAAAGAAGATTGACTGTACTTTGACCAAAATAGATGGAAATAAGGCTGAAATAAAAAATGAAGAAGAAGCCAATAAAATACTGGATGGCATAAGCGAAGACTTTAAATTAAGCTCCATTGTAAAGAAGAGCAAAAACAGGGCAGCATATATGCCGTTTATCACTTCAACTCTGCAGCAGGAAGCCTCATCTAAGCTGGGTTTTGGAGCCAAGAAGACAATGTCTATAGCTCAGGGACTTTATGAAGGTGTAAATGTTGGAGGTGTTACTCAGGGTTTAATTACCTATATGCGAAGTGATTCAACCCGCTTCTCTAATGATTTTTTAAATGCTGCCTATTCTAAGATTGAAAAGGACTATGGAAGTGAATATAAGGGCAGATACAGAGTAAAAAATGATGAAAACTCCCAGGATGCCCATGAAGCCATCCGTCCTACATCCCTGGATAACGAACCAGATAAAATTAAAGAATATCTGACAAATGATCAGTATAAGCTCTATAAACTGATTTATGCCCGAGCTCTGGCTTCACTTATGGCTGATGCCAAGGTTGATACTACAAGCTATACTTTTGAAAATGAAGGTATGGAATTTACTGCTTCAGGATCTGTTACAAAGTTTGATGGTTTCCTTAAAGTCTATAAAGACTACGACTTCTCCAGGGAAGTAAAACTGCCTGAGATAAATGAAGGCGACATCCTTAAGTGTAAGACAAAAACCAGCGAACAGCACTTCACAGAAGGACCAGGAAGATATACTGAAGCCAAGCTTATCAAGGCACTGGAAGAAGAAGGCGTGGGAAGACCTTCAACCTATGCCACCATCCTGGATACTATTGTTGAAAGAGGCTATGTAGAACTGAAGAAGGAATCTCCTAAATCTAAGGTCAAATATTTCTTCCCAACAGAACAGGGTATTATTACAGATGAAAAACTAAGAGAATATTTCTCCTCAGTAATCAATGTAAAATATACAGCATCTATGGAATCTAAGCTTGATGAAATTGCCGAAGGAAATGCCGACAATATTGCCTACTTAAGAAAGTTCTATGATGAATTTGAGCCACTGGTCTTAAATGCCTATGACAAGATGGAAAAAGTCGAACCAGAAAAAGTAGGGGAGACCTGCCCAGAATGTGGTGGCGAACTTATTTATCGTACCAGCCGCTTTGGCAAATTTATTGCCTGCTCAAATTATCCGGAATGCAAATATTCCAGACCGCTGGTTGAAAAGAAAAAAGAGCCGGCAGAAGCCATGGGCAAAGACTGCCCAAGATGCGGCAAGCCGCTGCTAAAGCGCAAATCTAGATATGGAACCTATTTTGCCGGCTGTTCAGGCTACCCTAAATGTAACTATATGGAAACACTGGATGGCGAAGAGATAACCGCAAAAGCCAAAAAGAAAACAACGAAAAAGAAAAAATGAACGAAGTAAAAATAATCGGAGCTGGTCTGGCAGGATCAGAAGCTGCCTGGCAGCTGGCTAAAAGAAATATAAAAGTAAAACTCTATGAATGCAAGCCGTATAAAAAACATGCGGCTTTTAACAGTGACAATTATGCTGAACTGATCTGCTCAAACTCTTTACGTTCCAATGATATTCATAATGGCGTCGGACTGTTAAAAGAAGAAATGCGCATTCTTGATTCCCTGATTATGGAATCAGCAGAGCATAATAAAGTAGATTCCGGTTCATCTTTAGCCGTAGACCGCGAAGGATTCTCTAAATATATTACCGATAAAATCAACTCAGATCCCAATATCGAAGTAATACATGAAGAAGTAACGGATATAAACACAGATGAACTCACTCTTATTGCCTCAGGCCCTTTAACTGAAGGTGAACTTTCTGAATCAATCATGAAGCTATGTGGCAAGGACTATCTCTACTTCTATGATGCCGTTGCGCCAATTGTCAAAAAAGAATCAATAGACTTTAATCATGCCTACTATAAATCAAGATATGATGAAGGCGAAGATTATATTAACTGTCCTTTAACAAAAGAAGAATTTGATGTATTCTATGAGGCAGTAATTAATGCCAATACTGCCAAAGTACACGAAATGGATAAAATGATCGTCTTTGAAGGCTGCATGCCTTTTGAAGAAATGGCCAAAAGAGGCAGGAAAACATTATTATTTGGTCCAATGAAACCGGTAGGACTGGAACATGATGGTCTTAAACCCTACGCTGTAGTTCAGCTAAGACAGGACAATGCGATTGATTCTCTTTACAATATCGTTGGCTTCCAGACTCATCTGACCTATCCTGAACAGGACAGGGTATTAAAACTCATTCCAGCCTTAAAAAATGTGGAAATAGTAAGACATGGTGTAATGCACAGAAACACCTATATCAATTCACCATCTGTCTTAAATAAATCATACCAGTTTATCAAGTATCCAAATATCTTTATAGCTGGTCAGATTTCCGGTGTGGAAGGCTATGTAGAATCTGCTGCCTCTGGTTTATATGCAGCCCTTAATATTTATCAGCTTTTAAATGGCGGCATTAAAAACTATTTATCAAATCAGTCCATGATGGGAGCCATGAGTGAATATATTTCTGACTCTCATATCTCAAAACTTGTTCCTATGAATGCCAGCTTTGGTATCCTGAAAACTGACTTTGTCGGTGACAAAAAAGCCAAGAAAGAATATATGGTCAATAAGGCCATTTCACTTGTTAAAGAATTTAAAGAAAAAATAGATGGATAAATATAATCTTATTTCAAAACTAAACAACAATAGCGATATTAATACCATTAAGTCATATTCCACCAAGCGAATCACAATAACTGAAGAAACAGCTCTAAACCTGATTGAACACAAAAACGAAGTACTCAAAGACACAGGTCGAATAGAGCTGTCCTTTTCAGCGTTAGATTTAATAATTCAGACCTTTATTAATTCATCCTATCTTGATCAGTATTGTTTTAAAGATACAGTTTATGAACTGACGGAAATCTTTTATAGTCTAAAAAACGATACAGATGATATGATCAGTGATAAAAAACTTATCAGTATCCTTTTTGACCTTTTTGAAGATAAATGTAAAGGCGAGATAGAGCTGCTTCATAAAGAAGCGGCTGAACTTAAAGAATATTTCACTGAACACAGAAATATCAAAGGTTTTAATAAATCATGAATATTGAGAAAGTATTAAATAATCCCGATAACAAAGAAGAACTGCTCATTCTGCTTAAGAACAGGATTAAAAAATTCAAAAACAGATATGACAGTTCAATTCCTGTTTCTAAAGCTGAAGCTCTGCTGGAATCGATAATCTATATTCTTTCTCTTAATGATGAAGAGAGCAGTATTACAAAGATGTATGAAAATGGTCTAATAATAAATGACTATTACCTGAAAGAATCATATAAAATCTATGAAAGACTGCTTAATGATATGTTTATCAACGATAACCGTTATTATCTTTCAACCCTAAACGATGGAATTAAGGCTTTCTTTATTCTTTACAATAGATATTTCTTTCCAGAGAACTATCACATTACCGTAGATTATCCCTTAATGATTACAAGATTTAATCTCAAGGGTGCCCATTTTATCAAAAATTATCTTTTCTGCGCTGAAACAGAAAATATCTTCCTTAATCGTTTTCTTGGGGAAGATGTACATCGTTTACTGTTCAATAATGATGAAAATTATGAAGACATGCCCATAAATCTGTGTGAAACAGTATTTATTAACTGGCTTTTTGATTTTAAAAGTTCTTCTGAAATAACTGAAATCTATAAAGAAATGACAGAGGAACAGTTTAAAGCCAATCTGCATAATAAGATTAACAGTTCAGTCTTAACTTTAAGAGAAAAGATATATTTCAATCATTATCTGGAATCTAATATTTATAAAATCCATGAAATGATCAGACTGAATACTCTTGATACGGTTATATACCATGAGACAGAGGAAAAGATTGATATTGAGTTTTATGATTACGAAAGACTGCTTGATTTTGAATATGAAAACCGTCTTGATCGGCTCAGATATGATAAAGATTATGCAGTACTTAAGGATATAGATTCTATTTTTGATCTGGCTGATCTTTTAATGGAAGCCATAGATGATATTAATGAAATGCTCAAAGCTCTAAATTTTATAAATGAAGACAAGTTTATCGGTCTGCTTCTATATTTCAGAAATTATGATTCTTTATTTACGGAAGCTTTATATTTAAGGCTTGAAGATTTGGAAGAAACTAAGCGAAACAAAATTCAGAAGATGTTAGATAATATAAAAGATGGACAAGATTATTGATGATTTTATCGCTTCTTTAAAAGTTACAAGAAGCGGCTCTAAAGCTACGATGGATGCCTATGGCCGTGATATAAACCGTCTGGCCATTTTTATGGAAACAAAGGGTATTGATGATTTTAATAAAGTAGATAAATTTGTGGCCATGGAATATCTTAATTATCTAAGATCGGGCAACATTACCGAAAAAAAGATTTCCAATGCCACCTATGCCAGAAGTCTTTCGGCTTTAAGAACTTTTTATCGCTATTTAATGGACAATGGTATCGCTGACCATAATCCTTTTATCTATTTCAAGAACGTTAAACTCGCAAGAAAACTTCCGGAAGTACTGACTTTCAATCAGGTTGAAAGTATTCTTAATACATTTAATATCTGTGATGAAAAGGGGATAAGAGACAGAACAATAATTGAAACCATCTATGCCTGCGGTCTGCGTGTATCGGAAGTATGTGACTTAAAAATGGATTCTGTTGACTATAACCAGAAGATAATCAGGGTTATTGGCAAGGGCAACAAGGAAAGAATAGTTCCTTATTATCCAAGGCTCAATACACTCTTAAAGATGTATATTGAACAGTATCGAAATAAGCATATCAAGGATGATGGCGATTATCTGTTTATAAATCATAACGGGAAAAGAATAAGTCCTAGAAGCATACAGATGATTCTGGAAAAGGCGGCTAACGATGCAAACCTGAAGATACATGTCCATCCCCATATGTTAAGACATTCTTTTGCGACATTAATGCTGGAGGAGGGGGCAGATCTTAGAAGTATTCAGACCCTGCTTGGACATGAGAATTTATCCACTACCCAGATCTACACACATCTTAATTATGATTCACTTAAGAAAACGGTCAATGAATCTTTGCCTCTGGCAAAAAAAGACCTTGAAAACAAGTAGCTTAAAGCGTATAATAATGGGGCGTTTGTAAGCGCAATACACACACTATGGATTCATCATTCCGTGACCTTTAGGGTTTAGTGGTGTTTGAAATAGTGGAGGCGAAACGGAAAGAGAGGATTAAAAATGGAACTTGTTTCGATGAGAAAACTTCTGGAAAATGGTGTTCATTTCGGTCATCAGACTAGAAGATGGGATCCAAAATGTAAAGAATTCATCTATTGTGCAAAGAATGGTATTTACATTATCGATCTTAACAAAACTAAGGAAGCACTTGATGGTGCCTATGCAAAATTAAAGAGCATTGCTGAAGAAGGCGGTAAAGTATTATTTGTTGGTACTAAGAAGCAGGCTCAGCAGGTTGTTCTGGATGAAGCTACAAGATCTGGTTCATTCTATATCAACCAGAGATGGCTGGGTGGTACTTTAACAAACTTCCGTACAATTCAGAAGAGAATCAAGAGATTAATTGAAATCAATGAAATGGAAGCTTCTGGTACTATTGCCGTATATCCAAAGAAGGAACAGGCAATCTTACGTAAGGAAGCAGCCAGACTGGAAAACTTCTTAGGCGGTATCAAGGAAATGAAGAAGTTGCCTGATGCTTTAGTTGTAGTAGATCCAATTGAAGACAAGACTGCAGTACTTGAAGCTAAGAAGCTTAATATCCCAGTATTCGCATTAACCGATACTAACTGTAATCCAGCTTTAGTTAACTATGGTGTACCAGCTAATGATGACGCTATTAAGTCAATCAAGTTAATGATGTCTTTATTTGCTGATGCAATCGTTGAAGCTAAGGGCGGTATCCTGCAGGATGCTTACCAGGAAGGTGAAATTGAAAACGATATCACTATGGAAGATGTTATCATCAACGTTGAGAAGCATGCTGAAGAACAGGAAAAGAGAAGAAAAGCCAGAATCGAAGAGAGAAATAAAGAGAACGCTAACAGAAGAGGTAAGTTCAACCGCAATTCTGAAAGAAGATATATCTCTAAGAAGGAAGAGCCTAAGGCTGCAGCTGCTGCAGCTGAAGAAGCTAAGGAGGTACAGGAATAATGGCTGTTACTGCTGCACAGGTTAAGGAATTAAGAGAAAAGACTGGTGCCGGTATGCTTGACTGCAAGAACGCTCTTGCAGCAAGTGATGGCGATATGGACAAGGCTGTCGACTGGTTAAGAGAAAAGGGCATTGCCAAGTCAGTTAAGAAGGCTAACAGAATCGCTGCTGAAGGTCTTTCAAAGGTTGTTGTTGATGGAAACAAGGCTGTTATCGTTGAAGTAAACTCTGAAACAGACTTCGTTGCCAAAAATGAACAGTTCTTAAATCTGCTGGATACTGTTGCCAAGACAATCTTAGCTTCAGATGCCAAGACAAATGAAGAAGCATTAGCTTTAACTGCTGGTGACAAGACTTTAAACGACTTATTCGTTGAAGCTACTGCCACAATCGGTGAAAAGATTGTTTTAAGAAGATTTGTTGTTTTAACTAAGAACGATGATGAAATCTTCGGTGACTACATGCACAATGGCGGTGCCAAGTCAACTGTAGTTGTAATGAAAGGTTCAAATGCTGAACTTGCTCACTACATCGCTATGCAGGTTGCTTCAATGGCTCCAACATATGTATCAAGTGCTGATCTTCCAGCTGATGTTGTAGAACATGAAAGATCAATCCAGACTGAAATCGTTAAGAATGATCCTAAGAATGCTTCTAAGCCTGAAGCAATTCTGACCAAGATGGTTGAAGGCAAGGTTTCTAAGGCATTAAAGGATATGTGTCTGGTAGATCAGGAATATTTCTTAGATACCAACAAGAAAGTTTCTCAGGTCTTAAAGGAAGCTAATACTTCTGTAGTTACATTTGTTCGTTACGAAGTTGGCGAAGGAATGGAAAAGAGACAGGAAAACTTTGCTGAAGAAGTAGCTAAGCAGATGGGTGCTTAAGCTTCAAAATTCA